>WGLZ01000031.1 GCA_016471375.1 Cyanobacteria bacterium RI_101 | reverse complement strand
CGATAAATTGCCAGAATTACCGGCGCCGGTGGCTTTAACGGCTAAACTTCCATTATCTAGCGCAACTCTGTTAACTGCTAACTGATTACTGTTCACTGTGAGACTTCCGGCACTTCCATCTACGGTTGAAGCGGAAATTTCCCCTTGGTTAACGGTGAGAATTTCCAGATTCTCTAAATTCACGTCGCCGCCGACAGTTCCTGATTGGTTGCTGGCGCTGACGGTTCCCTGCTCTAGGGTTAAATTACGAGTATTTAACTCCACACTGCCCGCTTCGCCCCGTTCTCCCGTTGCTTGGGCGGAAATGGCGCTATTTTGATTAATTTGGAGGGCATTAACTGGATTTTGACCAGAGTTAACGGTAATACTTCCGGCGCGTCCGGTTTGGGTTGTAGCTGTAATTTGACTTCCGTTATTCAGAGTCAGGGTATCGACATTGGTAAGAGTTACGCTTTCACCAGCACCGCTATTGGTAGAAGCGGAAATTTCAGCGTCGTTATTTAACTCTACGGTTCGGGCGTTAACGGATAAATTGCCAGAATTACCGGCGCCGGTGGCTTTCACCGCCAAACTACCCTGATTTAAACTGACCCTGTTAACTGCTAACTGATTACTGTTAACTGTCAAACTTCCGGCGCTTCCATCTACGGTTGAAGCAGAAATTTCCCCTTGATTTACGGTGAGGGTTTCCAGATTTTGTAAATTGACGTTGCCGCCCCGACTCCTATCGCTAGACGCCGAAATGAGACCGTTTTCCGTAAGCTCTAACTGCCTGGTTGTTAAATTAATATCCCCCGCTTCTCCGGCGCTGGTGGCTTGGGTAGAAAGTTGAGCGCCTTGAAGACGAATCGACTCCGGCGCCGTAATGGTTAAACTGCCGCCTTGACCGCTATTAGACGTAGAAGCGGAAACGGCGATACCGTCCTGTAAATTCAGGCGCTGACTGTTGAGGTTAATGACCCCGGCATTCCCGGCACCGCTGGTTTCCGTGGTAATGCGACCTTGCCCGCGAATGTCAATTAAATCTGGGGCGGAAATATCAATATTGCCTCCTTGACCGGAAGCGGTGGTTAAGGCGGAAATAAAGCCGTTGTCGGTAAAACGGATGTTTAAATCAGGAGTTAACTCTGGGCGAATGGTTAAATTTCCGGCTGGAGCTTGACCTTGGGTTTCCGCAAAAATTCCCAACTGACCGCTAATGTTTAACTGCGAAGCGTTGAGATTAATACTGCCGCCACCCTCCTGATTGGTGGAGGTTTGGGTCGCCCTGGCGCTGAGTTCTGAATTGGTTCCCAAACTAATGGTTTCAGCGGTAACGGTGATGTCTCCCGCCCGGCCGGCGCTTTGGGTTTCCGCCGTTAAGCGACTGTTGGCGCCGATGGTTAAGTTAACCGGCGTATTGACGCTAATATTACCGGCGTTCCCCGTTCCCGTGGTCGTGGCGCTAACTTCGACTCCATCGGCCAAGTTTAGACGCTGACTGGTAAATTCAATGCTCCCGGCATTCCCGGCGCCGCTGGTTTCCGCGGTGATCCGTCCCTGACCGCGAATATCGATTAAATCTGGGGCGGAAATGTCAATATTGCCCCCTTGTCCCCCCGCCGCGGTGCGGGCGGAAATAAAGCCGTCATCGGTAAAACGAATATTTAAATCAGGGTTATTATCATTGGGATTAATCCTTAAATTCCCCGCCGGCGCCGCCCCCTGGGTTTCCGCAAAAATTCCCAACTGACCGCTAATATTTAACTCCGAAGTTTGGAGTGTAATACTGCCGCCGCCCTGGGTATTCGTGGAAGCTGGAGTCACCGTAGCGCTCAATTCCGCGTTAGCGCCGATATCCAACCGATTGGTTTCAATAAAAATATCCCCCGGACTGCCGGCGCCGGTGGTTTCCACAGAGGCTTCAGCTCCGTCAGCAACGGTAAAAAACGGCGTTGTTATCGTAATATTGCCCGCGTTCCCCGCGCCCTGGGTTCGCGCCTGGAGGCTACTGCCTTCGCCTCTTAGTTCAATCCTTTCGGCGCTGTTAATCGTCAAGCTGCCGCCCTGACCGGCGCTGGCTGTACTAGCGGAAATCAAAGCCCCGTCCGTAACCGATAGGCGCTCAGTTTGTAAAATCAGATCATTGCTCGCTCCGGAGCCTTCCGTTTGCGTAAACAAGCCGCTCCCCTCCCCCTCAAGGCTGATATCCGGCGCCGTAATCCTGAGAATTCCAGCCGGGCCGTTCCCCGTGGTTCCCGCCACCACCTGGGCGCCGTTGGTCACAGTGAATCGCGGCGTATTAATTTCTAGATTCCCCGCGGCGCCGTCTCCCCGAGTCCGAGTGGTTAAAGCCGCGCTAATGGTTCCGGGCCCGTCAATGCGAACAGAATCCGTCGCCGTCAAACGAATTTGACCCGCGGCGCCGGAACTCTCCGTTTCGCTAGAAATAATGGTGTAACCCTCTTGAAGAAGTCGCCCCGTCGTCAAGGTAATATCCCCCGCCGGTTGCGCCGTCGTCGTGATGGATAAAATCCCGCTCACTCGGTCTGGAGTTTGGGAGATTAAACGTAGGTCTCCAGTAATTCCTAAGGTCATGTCCCCCGCCGGCCCATTCCCCAGGGTGCTGGCGCTGAAAAAGCCCCCTTCCGCTAGGGTTAATCGCGGCGCCGTCGCGGTCAATGTTCCCGCCTGTCCCCGAGCTTCGGGGCCCGCGACGGAAAGAACGCCGGAAAAATTCAGATCAATAAACTCCGTCGCCTCAATGTTTAACGCCCCGGCGTTCCCCTCCCCAAAGACTCCCGTGGAAATCACCGATTGCTCCGCTAAAACAAGACGGCCGGCCGAGATAGTAATCCCGCCGCTATTGCCCCGGCCGGTCTCCTCCACGGAACTGGAAATTAAACTAGACGAGCCGGGTTGATTCAATTCCCCTAAACTCAGAACTCCCGTAAAAAAGAGATCGATGGAGCCGGAGTCCCCTTCTCCAAAGGTACTGGCGTCAATTTCGCCGCTATTCCGGAGTCTTAGGTTTTCTCCCCGGATCTGAATGCCGCCGCTATTCCCTTGGGCTGTTTCGGTAATAACGCTTAAAATTCGACTCGCCTGACCATTAATCCGATTGCCTTCAATCACAATCTCGGCGCCGTCAATCTCAATCCGTCCCGCGTCGCCCTGACCCGCCGTGCTAGCGGAAATTTCGCCCCCCGCCGTCAAGGTTAAAGCGGGAGTCGTCATCCGAATCGCGCCGCTGTCTCCCGTCACGCCGGGATTAACCTGACTAATAATACGGCTCGGCGCTCCGGAGCTGGTTTCTCCGTCAATGAAAATAAACTCCCCGGCTTGGATCTGAATCGGCCCGGCGTTGCCGTTTCCCTGGGCGCTGGCGGAGATCGCGCCGCCCCGAGTCAGGCTTAACCGCTCCGTTGTAATCTCAACGCCGCCGCTATTTCCCGTCGCCCCTTGGACAACGGCGCTGATAATACCGCTGGGCTGAGTGTCCCGACTCTCGCCGTCAATTTGGAGATCCTGAGCTTGAATCCGCGCTAAACCCGCGTCTCCAGTCCCCACCGTGCTGGCGTCAATGTAGCCCCCGGCGGTTAAGCGGATTTGCGGCGCCGAAACTAAAATACCGCCGCTATTGCCCAGAGCGCCGGGTTCCACGGAGCTTAAAATACGGCTTGCTCGACCCTGGCGGTCTTCTCCGGTAATCGTTAAGGTTTCCCCCACCGTCACCGTAATCGGGCCCGCGTCTCCGGTTCCCAAAGTAGCGGCCGATAGGGCGGCGCCGGCCTCTAGGGTTAAATTACGGGCCTCTAGCAGAATGCCGGCGCTATCCCCCTCACCCTCCGCCTGGACAGTGGTGGCGATATTGCTGACAAAGCCGTTATTGAGTCGTTCTCCCCTTAAGGCGACGTCCCCCGTCGCCCGGATTTCAATTAAGCCCGCGTTTCCTTCCCCATAGGCGCTGGAGTCGATATAAGCGCCGTTTTCGATCAACAGGTTTTGGGTTCTGATTTCAATACCGGCGCCGTTCCCCTGGGCGTTTCTTTCCACGGAGTTAAAAATACCGGAGCCAAAGCCTTCGCTATCTTCCCCCGTTAAAAACAGGGTTTCCTCGATTTGGAGGCTAATTTTCCCGGCGTCCCCTTGCCCTAGGGTCGAGGCCGCGATTTCAGCGCCGTCCCGGAGTTCCAAGTTACGGGCGGTAATCTCAATACCGCCGCTATTTCCCCGGGCGCCCGGTTGCGTCGTGCTGGTGATGTAACTTGCGAAGGCTTGACTGTCTTCCCCCGCCAGAACGATATCCCCCGCTGTTTTAATCCGAATCGCTCCGGCGTTCCCCGTTCCCAAAACGCTGGCGTCCAAACCGGCGCCGCCTTGAATGACAACCTCCCCGGCCTCAATCTCAATGCCGCCGCTATCGCCTTCCCCATTGACCCGACTAAGCGCCCGGCTACCGATAGTCCGACTGCCTTCCCCTTCCAAAATCAACGCTCCGTCCACCTTCAGACTAATTTTCCCCGCGTCCCCGACCCCAAAAGCGCTCGCCGTTAGCTCTCCCCCCGCCAATAAACGCAACTCCCCGGTCTCAATCTCAATACCGCCGCTATTCCCCCGGGCCTCCGGCGCCACCGCGCTAGCGATAAAACTGACGGCGCCGTCGCTTTTTTCCCCGGCCACGACCAGCCCTTCCTCCGCCCGAATTCGCGCCCGTCCAGAATCCCCTTCCCCCAGGGCGCTCGCGTCGATATAGCCGCCGTTGACCAACGCCATCCGATTGGTCTGAATGCGAATTTCTCCTCCTTGACCGACGGCGCCGGGTTCCACGGTACTGAGAATACGACTGGCAAAGCCGAGACTATCCTCTCCTTCCACCAGTAAATCGCCGGTTACCGCTAAGTCAATATCTCCCGCAGGGCCTTGCCCTAGGGTAACGGTGGAAATCACCCCGCCCTCGAAAATAAATAAATTTGCGGCGCTTAGGTTAATGGCTCCGCTACGGCCCTCGGCTTCCGGTTGCACCGTGCTAAAAATACGACTGGTAAAGCCGCTGGCGCGTTGGCCGGAAATTAAGACCGTGTCCGCGACATCGATATCAATATTCCCCGCCTCCCCGGCGCCGAAAACATTGGCGCTCAAGACTCCGCCATTGGTAAGAGCTAAGTTAGTGGCTTGAACCCTAACCCCGCCGCTGTCGCCCTGACCGTAAATATCCGTCGAAACCGCGGATACCCCGTTAATAGCGACACTATCAGCCTCTAGCCAGACAGCGCCGGAATTCCCCAGACCGCCCTCGTTAATATCATTGACAATCAAGCTGTTATCGAGGCTCAGACTTTCCGTCGCCCGCAAAACAACATCTCCCGACTGACCGTCGCTAGCGCCTAACCCCGGCGCGACGCCGCCCAAAATTTGACTCTCCGCTAGGGTAATATTTCGCCCCGTTAGCTCCGCGCTTCCCCCCTCGGCGCCGAGGACGTTAATCTCCGCGGAGATTAAGGCAATATCCCCCAGCGCTTTGAGGACAATATCTCCCCCCCGTCCAAAGGAAACGCTATTCACTGAGCCGCTCGCATTAATATTCCCCTTGGAAACTAAGGTAATCGGGCCGCCCCCGGCTTCAATAGCGCCGAAACCTAGTTCTCCTAGGGTGGATTGGACTTGAATATCGCCCGTTAAATTGGCATTAGGAAAATACTGATTGGTGAGCAAAACCTGTCCCACAATGGGATTAAATTCTCCGTCTCGAAAGAGAATTGAACCGACAGAAATATCGGCGCTGGTGGGATTTTCAGGAAAATCTAAAGGCTCGCCAAAAACGTCGGCGCCGCTCCCATCAAAAAAAGGTTCCCCAAGGGCTTCGGGACTGACCCCGGCCCGAATGTCTAAGGTGGGCTGAGTTTTGCCGTCAATATTCACCGCCGTTCCGTCCGCAAGACTAAACGCTTCCTGTAAGCCGTACTCCCCATCGGCGCCGGTAATCAGGACATAATCCGTAATCTCCACTTTGCCCCCGGCGATAATATGCAGAGACGCGCCTTCGTAGGAGCCAATGAGCACATCGCCCCCGGCCCGAATCACCGGATCATTGGGGCTGGTTAACTCCCCCAAAGCGCCGTTTAAGCCTTCAATGCGAAAACTGCCGGCGCTGGTAAAGCGAGCGTCGCCCCCCACCGGATTAGCGGAGCTTAGGGTTAGATTCCCCCAGGAAAAAAAGCCGCTCTCAGGATGATTCAGAGCAAAAATATCAACCGCTTGCTTGCCTTGAACCCGTAACTCTCCCCCCGCCGCCGCAATGAAAGGACTATCAACAGAATCCCGAATTTGAACTCTATCTTCCGCCGCTAAAGTTAAATTTCGCCCCGAGACAACTTGTCCCTGTAAATCTAGGTTATTACCCGCCAGGGTTAGATCTTGACCGGCGCTTAAACGGCCCCGGTTGCTAATTTGGGCTGGGGAATCCTGACGAAAATTCAGCCCAATGGGAATATTCACCGTCAACAACGGCGGGCCTGCGGGATTAACGGCGCTGAACTCAAAACCATTCTCAAAAATAAAACTATCCGCCGTCGTCGCCAAAAACGACCCCCGCACATCCAACCGCGCGTTAGGGCCGAAAACAATGCCGTTCGGATTCAAAAAATAGAGATTGGCGTTCCCCAACACCCCCAACGTGCCCAGAATTTGGGAAATATTACCCCCCGTCACCCGACTAAAAATATTCGCCACCCCCGGCGGATTAGCAAAATAGGCTCCCCGACCATCGGGAACGCTAAACGCCCCAAAACTATGAAACAAATTACCGCCCCGCAGAGCGCCGCCCTCCAACTGGTCGCTAGGCAGTCCCTTAATTACCGCCGGAACCACCACCGAACCTTCGGCGCCAAGGGATTGATCCGGGATGATTTGCGCCGCCGCCGCTAGGGGAAAAACGGCGCTTAGGTACGCGAGAGACAGGGGGAAAGAAAACGGCGCTTTCATAGAATTAACAGAAAAGTGTTCATCAACTTCCCCCTCCTAGAATGGGACTGGGTCGCGCGCCTCTGACCTTCGGCGCCGGCGGTGAGAAGGGAGGGAACGTGGATAATAGGGGCGACAATAGTCAATAACTAAGGAGCGGTTATAGTGTAGCCAATGTTTTAACAAGCGACAATAACCTCGTAAAATTTCTTAACGCTCTAGGTTAACGGCGCCGGGAAGAGTCTAACGAGATAGTCAAGCGCCTTCACTGCTCAGAAAAGACTCTAACCATTGTTTTAACCGCCAAGTGGCCCGGCAATCATCTTCGTTATATTGCACAATACGCTCTAAGTAAACATAGTTTTGAGTGGTCAACCATTGATCGTACCAACACACTGATTGATCGCCGCTGGCGGCGCCGTCCCGCCACTGAAAGCCGAGCCAGTTAGCCAAGGATTTGAGGGAATAATTCTCCACCGGACAAATGGCTTGAGTCGTCACAATTTGGTGCAAATCCCAACAGCGCCCCAACAAGCGCCGGAGGTCGAGGCCGGGAGAAGGATAAAGTTTGGCTAAGCGTTTAAGGGTTTCCGCTTCGTACTCGGAAAAATGGAAAATCGGCGCGGTTGGATATTGGGCCATCAAGGCTAAAAAAGTTTGCCAGATCTCTCCTTCCTGTTCCGGGTTCTCCGCTAAAAAACCATAGAAGCGGTGGCTCTCGCCTTCCACCACGAGAACGCCTAGTAAGTAGTCCAAATTCCGTTCCGGCTCCGCCTCAATATCAAAATAGAGTTCCACCGGCGCCTGGGGAAGAGGGAAAGACCGAGTATGCTGGCGCCGAAAGGGTCGCTTTTCCACCAGCGCCAGCGCCTGCCGTTGCAACTGGCGGGCCAGCGCCGGGCCGAGTAGATCCGCTAGGGGGTCCGGGGCGCCGTAGGCCAGTTGGGCGATAGTTTCAATCCCCGCTTTTTGTAAGGACTCGTAGCGACTAGGGGTGACGCCGGGCACTAGGGAAAGGTGTTTTTGACTTTGGGCTAACCCGTAACAGTGACTCTGCCAATGGCAGAGATGACAGCGCTGGCGGGAAATAAAAACCTCCGGCTCCCTCTGCTCGCATAGGGTCGTCAAATAATCGCTGAGAGCGTCGTAGAAGCGAGGCAACCATTCCCGCAGATCCACCCGAAAGCGATTGCCCTGACGGAGAATTAAGTCGGCGCCGGCGGGAGTCTGTCCTTGGTTGTGGCTTAAAAGATGGGCGTAAAAAGCCGCTAGGATTTTATATTCCGGCTTGGGGCGCCGGCCGAGGTGAATACTGAGGGGGCGATACTGCCAATCCCCCCAGCGGGAATGACCGGTCTGCTTGACCAATAACGGCGGAGCGCCGAGGAGGAGAATTTTTTCCCCGGTGGCGGCCACTTCTCCAAAAGCTTGGCTTAAGCGTCCGCCGTAGATGACTTCGGCGCCCTGGGCCATCAAAGCTAAGGTTTCCTCCGTCTGGGCTTGATAGTCCTCCCTGGGCGCCTGGGGTTGACGGTACTGGGGATACTCCGTCTGGAGCACCGTCTGGATATGGCGCTGGCTTTCCTGACGTAGTTTGATTAAAAAATCCCGCTCCGGCTCCCGCTCGCTTTCGTCCCCAAAGCGGTTTAAATAGGCCCGGCGCTGACAGCGCCGATAGTCCAGCAGTAACAAATCCGTCACCACCTGAAGGAGCCCTGGAGTCGGGGAAGGGGAAACATCCATCGCCGGGAGCGCCGTTGCCATAGCCCTAGCGTCCGAGAGGGAGCCACTGGGGGGCCCGGCTCCGTTGGCGCCAACGCAGAGCCAGACCCAGATCCATCTGCTTAGCGGGCCAGTAAAGCGCCGCTAGGATCAAAAAAGTGACGCCCATGGCCAAGAGGGGGCGCTCATGGGACAGACTCCGGGCTAAGCTCCGACCCACTTCTTCCGGTCGAGTGGCCAAGTCCCAACTGTTCCAGCGCAAAAAGCGCCCGAGGTAAATCCCCACGGCGCTGAGGAAATGGGCCAGTAATTCCGCCGGTAGAATCCAAGCCGTTAAGCCTAAATCCCGGAGATAAGCGCCGAGATTAATCAAGGAAAGGACATAGCACTGGAACCCCGCCAGTAGGTAGAGGAAAAATTGGGGGGTGACGGCGAAAATCAGCACGCTCTCGGGGAGGGGGCGCCGCATAATTTTGACATAGTGGATAATGTCCGTGAGAATGTAGGGCGCGTTGGGCAAAAAGGCGATAAAGACCGCCAACAACAGCCACCAACCGGGGGAGCGGCGCCGGGAACGACGGAAGAGCCAGACGCTTAAGACAAGGGGGATCAGAGCCAAAAAAGTGTTCCAAACCATCAAGCGCTCGTTGACCCGCATCGCGTCCCAGGAGAGTCGCAACCAGTCTTGTAATAAATCCATTCCTACTCCCCTATTTTTCTCCCGCTTCCACCCAAACCGTCACCGCCGCCAGCGCCAACAACATCTCGTCGTTCCGATCCGCTAATTCCGGGATGGCTCGCCCTTGAACGACCAGACCGCCATCTTGAACCTGGAGACGCTTTTGCCCAAAGGGAAGAACCGCCAAGACGTCCTCTTCCCTGACCCGCTCGGGATAGGGCGCCGCCACCTGAACCTCGACCACCATTTCGTCGGGATGGGTCAACCCCGCCACCTCCCAAATTCCCGGCAGGGCGTTGTGGGCGATGGCGTTTCGCACCGCCCGGGCCGCCGCCACCGTCGGGTCTTGCCCATGTTGGTCGACGCCCATACCCATTTCAATGACTAAACGCCGGAGAGCCATACCGTCTAGGGAACCGCTAATTTCCCAAAGTATATACCATGCTCGCCGTCCTCCTCTCCCCCGGCAAAACGGGTTCCCCAGGTTTGGGCTACACTGAGGACGGGAAAATTCTTTCTTTGTTAACCTTTCAGTTAAGAATCTTATTGTGTCTAAGCGGAATTGGGCGTCTCGGCGAAATGGATGGGCGGGCTGGTTTTGGGGTCTGGCTCTAGCGACCCTAGCTTCCCCGGTCGGGGCCCAGGCCCTTTTACCCTACAACCCCAACCTCGACGCCAAGCAAATTGAGGAACAGGGTTTGGCGTTGACGGAAGACGTGATTCAGTTGCTCCGTTTTCAACAGTACGATTTGGCGCTGACCCGGGCCCAACTGGCCACTCAACTGGCGCCGGAGCGATTCCAGACCTGGTTTGTGCTGGGCACCCTGCTCTTGCAAAAAAAAGAGTTAGACCGGGGCGTCGCCGCTTTGCTCAAGGCCCAAGCCTTGGCGCCGGAGGAGGCCGGGGTCTATTTCACCCTCGGCAACGCCTATTTCCAAAAGGGCGACTACGCCGCGGCCCTCGCCTCCCTCCAGTCGGGGTTGGCCAAAAAACCCGACACCCCCCCGGCGCTGTTTGATTTGGCCAACACCTATTTCAAACTGGAAAACTACGGTCAAGCCATCGAAACCTACCAGCAAGCCGTCCGCCTAGAGGCGGATTTTTGGCCAGCGATCAATAATATTGGACTGATTCGCTACGAGCAGGGGGATACTGAGGCGGCGCTGGAGCGCTGGCGCCAGGCCCTGAAAATTGATCCCGACCAATCCGAACCCCAATTGGCCATCGCCGCCGTCCTCTACAAGCAGGGGGAGAAAGCCGAGGCCCTGCGATTGGGAGAAACGGCGCTGAAGCGAGACCGGCGCTACGCCGACCTCAAGTTTTTAGAAGAAAACCTCTGGGGCAAGAAACTCATGGCCGATACCGCCGTCTTTTTCGCCGACCCGGCGCTGAAGGCGATCATCGAGGCTTTGCCGCCCCCCGAGGAGGAAACGGCGGAAAATTAACCGAGGCTGAGGCTAACCGGCGCCGGCTATGCTAAAATGATGAGCCTACGCGGGTGTAGTTTAGTGGTAAAACCTTAGCCTTCCAAGCTAATGATGGGGGTTCGATTCCCCCCACCCGCTCTTCATTGCGGTTAACAAATCCCCCTTGAGACGGAGGGCTAGAGGGGAGAAAAGCGGGGCCGGGAGACGGTGTAAAATTAAGCCGTTGTTTTGCTAAGAAAAAAATTGTGATCGAGCGCTACACCCTGCCTGAGATGGGCCAACTGTGGACGGACGCCTATAAGCTCAAAACCTGGCTCGACGTGGAGCTTGCGGTCTGCGAAGCCCAGGCGGAGTTGGGGCGGATTCCTCCGGCGGCGCTAGCGGAGATCAAAGCCAAGGCCCAGTTCGATCCCCAGCGGGTGCTCGAAATCGAAGCGGAGGTGCGTCACGACGTCATCGCTTTTTTGACCAATGTGAATGAATATGTGGGAGACGCCGGGCGCTATATTCACCTGGGCTTAACGAGTTCCGATGTTTTGGACACGGCGCTGGCCCTACAATTAACCGCCAGTTTGGAGTTAATCCTCGAAGAATTGGAAAACCTGGTTCAAGCCCTGCGCTACCAAGCCCAACAACACCGCTACACCCTCATGGTGGGGCGCTCCCACGGCATCCACGCCGAACCCATCACCTTTGGCTTTAAATTGGCGGGCTGGTTGGCGGAAGTCCTGCGCAACCGGGAGCGCCTGGTAAGATTGCGTCAAACCATCGCCGCGGGCAAAATTTCCGGCGCCGTGGGCACCTATGCCAATATCGACCCCAGGGTAGAGGCGCTGGCCTGCCAAGCCTTGGGGTTGGAGCCGGACACCGCCTCTACCCAAGTGATTTCCCGGGACCGCCACGCCGAGTTTGTCCAACAGTTGGCGCTTCTGGGCGCCTCTTTGGAGCGGTTTGCGGTGGAAATCCGCAATCTGCAACGCACCGACGTTTTGGAAGTGGAAGAATACTTTGCCAAGGGACAAAAAGGCTCCTCCGCCATGCCCCACAAACGCAATCCCATCCGTTCCGAGCGCCTGACGGGAATGGCGCGGATTTTACGGGGCCACGCCGCGGCGGCCTTGGAAAACGTGGCCCTTTGGCACGAGCGGGATATTTCCCACAGCGCCGTGGAGCGGGTGATTCTACCCGACAGCTGTATTTTGATCCATTTCATGCTCCGGGAAACGACGGATCTGGTGAAACACCTGCTGGTTTATCCCGAGAATATGAAGCGGAATTTGAACTGCTACGGCGGGGTCATTTTTAGTCAAAAGGTTCTCTTGGCGCTGGTGGACAAGGGTTTAGCCCGGGAAGAGGCTTACCGAGTCGTCCAGAACTGCGCCCATCAGGCGTGGAATACGGAAGGGGGCGATTTTCAGGCGCTGGTAACTCAGGATTCCACAGTAGCCGCGACGTTAACAGAGTCTGAATTGCAAGCCTGCTTTGACCCCCAACAACACCTACAAAACCTAGAGCAAATCTATCAGCGCCTTGATATTTAGGGAAACTCGGGTCCAACTCTCCTCCGGTTTTAACCGGAGGGTTCTCCGTTGTCGCCATCCGCAAACCTCCGCGTAATCACGCGCGGCGCTAGGTTTTCCCTCGGGTATACAAAAAGTTTGCCTAAGATACATTAAGAACTGTAACAATTAAGATCAAAAAGACCAGCCAAGGCAACGTTTTGTAAAGGACTTGAAAACTTTTTCGAGGGATCGTGTCAAGATAAGAGGGTATCAAATTTCCTCTCTTCCTCAGCCCAAGGTCTTAAGGCGCCGGCTCTCTCCTCCCCCTGCCCCCGTAGCATTGGGGAAGTTGCTAACAACTCGCGCCGAGAACATCCCTAGAATTACGGAGGAATTCCGAGAATTAGCCTTTTTAGAATAAATCCAGGTTTCTGGTACTAAATTTTTATCCATTACTTTTGCGGGGATTCAGCCCATGGTTTTAAGCTCAATCCAAATGACGGCCGACGCCCAATCGGCGCCCACTCTGGAGCACAGTCTCCGAAAAATTCATCCCCAGAAACACCACCACTACCAAGTCGAAGACTTCTTCTGCTTCCAGATGAACTCCGGCTCCATTGTTGACTGGAACAACTGTCGGAACGTCCTCGCCAGCGAAGACTTTATTATCGGCCTCATCGACGGTCTTCAGGAGGAAGTGGGCAACGCCTCCAGCGTCGTCATGTATAACATCGGCAAAGAATGGGGTCACTACGACGCCGATTTTTTCCATAAATGGTTCCTGACGGAGTTTGGCTACACCAGTTCTCTCAACGAGCTTAACCTTAACTACGTTTTAGAAGGCTGGTGGTGGCCCTTCACCGCCCAAGGCTGGGGCAACTGGGCCATTGACCTGAGCGAGCAGAAAAACGGCTTTTTGTTTGTGGATATTTTTGATTCCGCCGTGGCTCGCACCCTCGGGGACGTGGGCAAACCCGTCTGCCATATCTACGCCGGTCTGCTGGCGGGGTTCTTTAGCCGTCTGGTGAAAAAATCTCTCAACTGCATTGAGATTCAGTGCTACGCCATGGGGGAAACCTACTGTAAATTCCTGATCGGCAAACAAGACCGCATTGATTCCGCCACTTTCTGGCTCAACGAAGGCGCCAACGCCAAGGACATTGAAACCAAATTGACCCGCGGAGAGTATCTGAAATGAACGCGCCCTCCCATTGGGCCGGGGTCAGCGTCCGGGACTTCTTCGGCGGCTACAACTGGTCGGGGGAAACGGTTCGCTTGGAGCCAGCGGTAACGCAGACCTTTGCCAATAGCTCTTCCGCGCTTTGCCTTCAGGTAAAAGATTTCCTTGCCCAGGCTAACTGGCGGGGCGTCGCCCTCGCTCCGGTTGTCGCTTCCCCTGGGGCGACTCCGGCGCTCCCGGCGCCGGCTTTGTCTTTAACCTCTAGGGTGGCGGATTATTTCCGGGTCTTTCCCTGGGGCGGCGGGGCCTTTCTTCCCAGCGCTCCGGCGCCGAAACCCCGTCCCCAACCCGAGGCGTCCCAGGACGATCTCGACCTGACCGATTTATCCGGCTTGTTTTAAGTATTGAACTATTAGGTGTTGAACTATGCAGAAGGACTTTGAACGCCTCTTCCACCGGGCGGAGGATCATTACCTGCATCCCCTGGAAATGATCTCCTTTAAAAAACATCTGGGCTTGCTGGGCCAGCGCCTAGAGGCCTACCGGACGATCCGAGACCAAGAAGGGGAGATTTTTCAGGCGGCGGCGGATCAACTGGAAACGCAGTTTCCCGACCGCGCCCAGGCGGATTTGGAGCAAGCCCTCCTCCACTGGATCAGCGTCCTCCGCTACGGCGCCATGGCCATGCTCCTGAGCAACCCGGAATATCTCCAGTACCGTTTGCTGGAATGGCTGGAGGGCATGGTGGACGCCCGGGAATTGCGGCCCGTGGAAACGGCGTTAGCCCGGATCTTAACCGCCGAATTGCAAAAGAGCTTGACGGAAGACGGCTTTAAACTCCTCCAGCCCTTCCTAGCCCAGGCAGAAAAAACCATCCTTGGCGCCGTCGAGGAACCCCAACCCGCCACTGTAGGAGAACCGGCATGATTGACGTTAAATCCCTCATCGAATCCCGCCCCCTCAAGGGCAATTACTTCGCGCCCGACGTCTATCTCCAGGGGGACAACGAGTTTGGTTTGCTGGAAAACCGGAGCGGCGCTCGCCTTTTAGCTCTGCCCGACACGTTAGTTAAGGGTCTCTTTACGGCGCTGGACGCGGAACTGGGCGCCGGCGCCGGGGTGGCGCTGTTTAGTTGCGGTCGCAACTGGGGCACGGCTTTTTATAAACGCTTCGCCGACGAGTTGGCGGACTACTACGGGCAACCGGTGCAGGAGATGGAAATGGCCCAATTCCTGCAAACCATTAAACAATGTTGGAAGTCCCACGGTTGGGGTGTCCTAGACATCGACCTTAAATATTACCAACAGGGCTTCATTGTGGCGGAGGTGGTTAATTCCCCCTACGTGGTCTGCGCTCCCCAGGGGCGTCGCCCCATGGGCTTTTTAGAAGCGGGCATCCTCAGCGCCTTCTTTAGCCAACTGACGGGCCAGACCCTCCACTGCGAGCAGACTAGTTGCGAATCTCTCGGCGCCGATAAAAATCTCTTTATTATCGGTTTACAGGAACGCCTCAAATCCGTCGGCGCTTGGCTAACGGAGGGTCACGACCATGCCACCATTATGGAATTGCTCTGTCGTCAGCAAAATTCCTAAAACCCGCTTCAGGAGGATAATCCGTGGCTAAAACCATCAAGCTCGACCCCATTAACGTTAACGTCGCCATTCAAACCAACGACAATTTGCTCTCCGGTCTCTTGAGCAAAGATCTTCAGGTGATGAAAGAATGCGGCGGTCGGGGGATGTGCGCCACCTGCCACGTCTATGTCACCCAGGGCATGGAAAGTCTGTCGCCCCTAAATCGCCGGGAGCAACGCACCCTGGAGGTGATCACCACCTGCACCAAATTTTCCCGTCTCGCCTGCCAGGCTAGGGTTTTAGGGGAAGGCGTCGTGGTGGAACTCCCCTCCGGGATGTACATCAGCGACATCGACAACATCGAAGACCTGATCGGGCGCCGGGCCGAAGACAACATCCTCCACCCCTTAACGGGCGCCGTGCTGGTGGAGGCCGGGAAATTAATTACCCGCTCCATGATCACCCAACTGCAAGACACCCAAGTGGAAGCCAAGGATTATTTGGCTAAGACCCGGGACGCTTAACCACTACTTATCGTTTAAGGAATTAGAGGGCTATGTTCAAGCAACTAACTCGCCTCAGCATCGACGCCGACGGGCGCTACGCCAGCGACGGCGAACTGCAATTTCTCCAGGACTATTTGGACTCGGCGGAACTGCGGATGAGCGCCTACGAAAAGGCGCGGGAGCACGAAGAGCAGATCATTTATCGCTGGGAAGCCGTTAAACACGGTCTCAAACAGGACACCTTCCACATGGGGGAACGGGACGTGACGGAGATTTGCCGCCGGGATATGACCAATATCTTTCGGTGCTCCGTGACGGCGGCGCTGTTTAACGACCTCGACCGTCTCCGGGAGGGTCTGCTGATTTGGTACCAAACTATTGTCCGAGCCTATAACTATACCCAATACGCCAAGATCAGCTACCAGGTGATTCAGGATGTGATTCAAGAATTCCTGACGCCGGAGGAAGCTCGCCTTGTGCTCCCGGCGCTTAAACTAGACCACACTATTCTCAGTAGCTAATCCCTCTCTTTTATTTCTAATTACGGCGCCATGACTTCCACCTATGCGGTCACGTTAATCAACGAGGAAAAAGGCCTTAAGACCACCCTTACCGTTAAAGAGGGAGAACTGATCCTCGATGCGGCGGACGACCAGGGGCTGGAATTGCCCTACTCCTGTCGGGCCGCTTCCTGCTTTGACTGTTTGGGAAAAATGGTCTCCGGCTCCGTGGAGCAGTCCGATAAAGCGCTCTCTTTCCTCAAACCCGACGAGTTGGCGGAAGGCTATGTTCTCCTCTGCTCCGCTTCCCCCACCTCCGACTGCGTGATTTTGACCCATCAAGCTGAAGTCCTCCTGGGCGAGTGACCCCGGCGCCAGTTTTAACCCCCTTTGACGGTTTCAAAAATTTTAAGGATCTCCACCCATGACCCATACTCCTAACCCCTCCGAACAGCCCAGCGGCGCCTATAATCCCATGCTCTGGGACGCCCTCTCCGGCTTGGGTCTCCTTGGCGGCGCCGTCGCCTCCCTCGTCACCGGCAACGCCGCCCTTGGCACGATCCCTGTGGCCGCGGCCGTGGGTTTTCATTTAGTCAATCGGCGCCAGTTGGCGGAAGACTTAATGCGACGTCAGGAAGCTAATTCGGCCCAGATCGTCCAACAGATTAACCAACATCAAGCTTCTCTGACGGAGTACTTGCAAAAATTCCAACAGGAAACCAAAACGGCGCTGGAGCAACAGCGCCAAACCCAGGACAATAATCAACAGACCCTGACCCAAAACCTTCAGACCCAAGGGCAACAACTCCAGGCCCAACTGGCGGAATTTCGGGCGGAAACCCAACAAACGGCCCAAAAAACCGAGCAAGAGCATCAAAGTTTGGCCAGCGTCGTCGGCGAACTGCGCCAGATGCAGAACTGCTCCCACAGCCTTGAATCGGCGCCCCAGGCGGACGCCTATTACCAACGGGGTCTGAGCCACCAGCGCCTAGGGGACCGGAGCGAAGCGGTGAGCGACTATACCGCCGCCATCCGCCTCAACGGGGAACTGGCCGGCGCTTACTATCAACGGGGCGTCGTTTACGCCGAGTTGGGCAATCGCAAACAGGCGGTGGAAGATTTGCGTCAAGCCGCCAAGCTCTTCTTTGACCAGGGAGACTTGGATCAGTACGACCGGGCCCGGGAACTCTGCAAAGAATTCTACGACGCCGAAAATCCCTTCCCCGGCTCCGCCGAAGAAGATAGTCAACTGTTGTCCAGTCTGGCGGAGGCTAAAGAACATTTAGACCCAGACGCCGAGGACGAAGGCGCGACGCCCCTGCTGAAACAAGAGGCCGGAGTCACCGCCGCCAACCTCTTCGACTAGCTTAGCAATAAGCTCATCCATCACAGTCTCCACAACACAACAAGGGTTAGGGGAGGGCATAGAATGAAAAAAATCGCCTGCCTTCCCCCTTTTTTATGGCTCCACTGCCGTCCATTGCTCTGCAACCGCTGTTTCCCCGCTCTCGCTACCGTATTTTGGGGCAGATCGGTCAGGGGCAATTTGGGCAGGTTTATTGCGCCGTCGAGCGCCGCTCCGGCCGGTTATACGCGCTGAAGGATTTAGAACACCGGGTCTTTCCCACCAATAAGTTTTTACGGGAGTTGACCTACCTAGTTACCCTCCGCCATCCTAATATCGTCGCTTGCTACGCGGTGGAATACCACGCCTCCGGGCGTTACCTGGTGATGGACTACTGCGAGGGGGGCACCCTGAGGGAGTTGATGGATTTAGACGGGGATATCGCTTTAGTTCATAAGATAAAGATTATTCAAGAGATCCTTGCCGGCCTAGAACAAGCCCACCGGGCCAATATTATTCACTGCGACCTGAAACCGGAAAATATTCTCCTCATTCCCCAAACCGACGGCTGGCAGGTGAAAGTCTCGGATTTTGGCATCGCCCGCCTAACGGAAGTCACGGGAAATCCCAACTTTTGCAAAGGCTACACCGGCTCTCCGGCCTACATGGCGCCGGAACGCTTCTACGGTAAATTTTCCGTGGCCTCGGATCTCTACGCCGTGGGGATTTTACTCTACGAACTCTTGACGGGAGAGCGCCCCTTTTCCGGTCTGCCGGGGGAACTGCAAACCGCTCACCTAAACCGGCGCTTAATCCTACCGCCGACGGTGCCCCCGGCGCTGGCGCCGATTGTGACGAAAGCCCTAGAAAAATTACCCCAAAAACGGTTTGCGACGGCCCAGGAGATGGGGGCGAGTTTAGCCCAGGCTGCGCTCCAATGCGTCTCCCAGGGCGCCGCGGCGCCGCTGTTGCTTCCCCCGACCCAAACGGTCTATGAACCCCAAAATCTGGACTCCCAACCTCTGGCCTTCCGGGTCAGCCGACTGGCGACGGAGAAAGACCGGATTTATTTAGCGCTGGGCGACCAGCTCAGTTGTTGGCGACGCCGGAACGGCGCTTACCACAGCGAGTGGGATCTGGGCTTTGCCCTACCGATCCTAGACCTTCAGGTCAACGACTCGCAAATGCTTGTCTTAACCTGCCAAAAAACTTCTATTGACGCTCAAAATTCAAAATATTTTAATTTTTATAAATTATCCGACAAAATAGCTTATAGTCGCCAGGAAAATAAAGTTAAAGTCACATGGAAAACGTCTCATTTAGTTTACAGTTTTGATCCCGAGGGTCAATGGATCGCGACCGCCACACCTCGACCGAGCAAAGGGGAGAAGGGCGTGTTTCAGCTCTATTCGGCGCCCCTTTGGAAACCCCGCTCTGCGGAACTCCCGATCCTGTTTCCCTCGCAGTTAATCAGTTTAGACCAGCGCCACGGCCTGTTAATTTTTTTGGCGCAATCCCAGGGGCGGAAAATTTCCGCGGTCAATCTTTTTAATCGTCGGGGGCGCCTCCTGCGGGCTTTTTCTTTAGACTTTTGGCTCTCTTCTTTGATTACAAATCCCTACTCCCGCAATCATCTTTTTGGTTTGGCCGTAGACGATAAAAGCGTTGGCGTTTTATTACGGCTCCAACCTTTAAAAGTAATCCGGGTTCCCCTAACCCACGCCGCTCAATTTATCGCGCCCTACCCCTGGGGCTATCTGCTGGCCGGCGCCGGGGGGGAAATGATGTTGATTGATTACGAAGGCTTTTACCTTGGGCAATTTCGACTCCCGGAACCCATTACCGCCCTAACGCCCCTAGGGCGCTACGGTTGTCTGGCGACGACTTGGACGGGAGAGCGGGGGAATCTTTACCACATTGATCTGGGGGAAAAAATAGAGCGCCTCATACAGGAAAACCAAGAGCTTAGGTAAGAGGACACACCCTAATTGAGCGCCGAATCAATGGAGTCTAATTCTGGGGACGACGGCCGCGTTTCATCCGTCCGCCCCACTCCTCCGCCATCTGAGCAAACTCCTGGCGCTGTTGCGGGGTGAGGATTTCCCGACTATCCAACATCATTTCAAAACGCAGATCCCCCAATTTTTGACGGGTCTGGGTGACCTGATTATGCTTTTTGCGGATCGTCTCCTTATCCGCCGAACCCGCCATTAATTGGCGCAGTTCCCCCTGTTGGCTTCGCAAATCCGTCTCTAACTTTTCAGTTTGGCCCGCGTACTTTTGGCGAATACTTTGCAGTTGTTGCCGTTGCTCGGCGCTCAAATTGAGGCGCTCCATAGCCCGCTCTCCCCGTTGACCGGCGCCGGAACCCCGATTCTGAGCCTGGGCCACTAAAGGCGCCGTTTCTCCGGGACTGGCCAAAAGCGGCGCTTGACCCAAGGAGAATAAAGAAGCGACTAAACAGAGAGTAAATAGTGAACGGGACATGGTTAATACCTCTTGAAAAAAAGAGAAAGAAACAATGAATGAATTTTGGAGATACGGCGCTGATAGACCCCATCTATATTGAAAGCCGTAGTCTAACTCCCCCTCTTGGGAGGGGGCTGGGGGGTGGGTTCTGACCCTAAGCGCCAAGAGCAAACCCACCCCTAACCCCTCCGAGGGAGGGGAACCAGAAACTTCGGATTCCAAGTCAGGCTGATAACTGATAACTGATAACTGATAACTGATATCTGAAATCTGTCATCTGTCATCTGAAAACCCCGGCCACTCCTCTCCGGGTTTAGAATCCGTGACCGCCTGCCAGTTGGCCAGCAAAAAGCCCTCTAGATCTTCTTGAACAACAGGCGCTTGCGCCAGTTGCCAGCGCTGGAATTGAGTCTGACCCAACCCCAAGCCGCCCCCCAACAGCGCCAGCAGAGCCAGAATGCCGAGGAAAGGCAGGCGCCGATCCTGGGGAGCGAGGGGCGCCAACTGAGCAAGTAAACGGGCCTCTTGCCCCAAGGGCGCCGGAGGGGGAGCCGGGGCGTAGCGCCGCAGGAAATTAACGAGGTCGGAGTCGTCTTGGGGATCAAAAGACATGGGTAACTCCTTGAGTTTGCAAATATTGACGCACCGCCTTCCGGGCGTAGAATAAACGGGATTTAATCGTTCCCTGGGGCAGTCCCAAAATCTCGGCGACGGTCTTTTGGGGCAGGTCTTCGAGGTCGTGGAGGACGAGAACGACTCGATGCTCTAGACTCAAACTTTGCAAGGCCCGAGCCGCCAGATCCTGATAGTGGAGAGATAACAGCGCCTCCCGACCCGGCGCCGCAGGTTCCTCCCCGCCTTCCGGGGGGATGAGTCGGGGGGAGCGCCCTAAACGGCGCCGTTCGTCCTGGGCCACGTTCCAGGCGATACGGTAGAGCCAGGTGGAAAAATGGTCGGGATTCCGCAATCGAGACAATCCCTGCCAGAGGCGTAAAAACACCTCCTGGGTCAAATCCTCCAGACGGGCCGGGCCGCAGAGTTGGTAGAGGGTAGAGCGCACTTTCGCCTGATGGCGCCGATAGAGGGGCCCGAAGGCGCTCTTATTCCCGGCTAAACAGTCCAAAATGAGAGCCTGATCGCTTTTTTCCACAGTGGGACGAGTTGGACTGGCAATCACGCCAACACCTCAACAACGGCTTACGGGGGTTTAGACCCCGGCCTCCCAGGAAAGGTTCAGCGTTAATCGTTAGCGTTCCCTTAAAACCTCAATTCCGGGTAATCCGGTTGGCGCTCAAAGTGGGTCATATCGGCGAAGTAACGTAATTGCGCTTGGTTGATTTTGAGAATTTGGGGGGGCTTGCTCAACCAATACTCGTTCCAAAGTCCCAATTGCTGACGGATGTCCTCTAGAGGAAGCGCCTCGGGAATGTCTCCGAAATAGCCCAGGGTGATGTGGGCTGTAAAGTTATACTGTTGCTCGACGCCGAGGCCAATCAGTTGGGAATTTTGATAGATTAGGCGCCGGAGTTGGCAAACGGGATCGTAGTCGTTTTCCTGACAGGGAACCAGGGCCACCGCTAACGCTCGGGGGAAGACGAGCAAACCGAGATTTTGCCATTGAGCCGTCCCTTCTGGCGACCAACTGGGGCGGTATTGCTCAAAACTGACTTGGATACAACGCTTGAGATCCGCCTCAAAATCGGGATTGTCGGCGACGGCGGAACGATATTGGGCGTCCCAAACCAGATCCGCCAGGGTCAGGTGAAAACTGCCAGAGGGAACCGGATTGAGCCAGCCGGAAAAACGCTCTAAGATCTGAGTCTGGATCTCGGTTAGTTCTTTGTAGAACCCCTCGTTGAGAGAATCTTCCGCCGCGGGGGGCGTGATGACGCTAAAGCCGGGAAAGGGTTGGGGCTGACCCTGCTGAAATTTAGGGGAGGGTTGGAGATGGGGTAATTGTTCTTGATAAGCGTCCGGTAGGGTCAGACGGGCCACCCGATTGACATAGGTTTGATAGGTATCGTCCACGCTAAAGCCTCCTCCGAGCCTCTCATTCAGGATTTAGTTTACTGGTTGCCGGGGTCAGACCCACAGTTTTTAGTCGCAATTTTTAATATTTCTCCCCTTTCCCCGAAGGGTTCCCCCTCCGCCCTATGATCGAGAGGCTGATGTTATTCGCCAAGCGCCGTGTCATCCTCTCCCATTTTCATTTCCTGGGTTCCCAATCTGATGGGGGGCGAAGGGCATATTATCCCCTACCACCAAGCCCTGGGCCGGGCCTTGGCTCTTCTGGGCTGGCGCCATCGGGTCTGGGCGCCGATCCCCCCGGAGTCTTTCAGCTTGCCGCCCGACTGGGAAGGGGATCTGCCTCCCATAGACCTGGAAGCGGAAGGGAATTTGTTAGCTAAACTGGCGCGTCTGCTTCCTGCCTGGCGTCTGGGTCGGGTTCTCGGGCAAAAGCTAGCGGCTCTTCCCGAAGGGGAAATTATCTTATTCCTAGAGCGGTTTATCCATCTGCAACTCTTTGCTTTACTGATCGCCTTAAACCGGGTTCCTGTCCAGAAACGGCGCCGACTGCGGCTCTGGATTCTCTACCGGCGGGATATTCACCGGGACAGCACTCGGCCGCTGTATCGCTGGATTCAGGAAAAAATTACGGAGCTTTTGGAGGGGCGCTGTGTCCTGTTAACCGATAGCGAACCCTTGGGAGAAGCCCTCGGGGCTTATTTTCAAGTCCCCTTTACCGTTCTGCCCATCCCCCACACCGATTTTCCCGCCACCGTTCCTTTAGAAACTTTACCCCCGCCGATTTACTGCTGGTGGCCCGGCGCTCCCCGCCCGGAAAAGGGCTGGGCCCAGATGCAAGCCTTGGCCCGGGGTTCCCCGCCGACAGGACTTGATCTCCGGTTACTGGTAGCTGAAGCCGCCCAGATTGAGCCGGCGCCCGGCGGGCCCGTCCTGGAAATTCTCCCCAACCGTCTCGGCGCCGAGGAGTACGTCCATTGGCTGAACCGTTGCCAGCTTATCCTCCTGCCCTACGACGCCCTGGCCTATCGGGAGCGGACATCCGGCATTTTTACCGAAGCCGTTATCGCCGGACGTTTGCCCCTAGTCACCCAAGGAACTTGGATGGCCGGAGAATTAGAGCGTTACGACCTCGGGGAGTTAATCCTAGACTGGGCGGAACCCGAGACGGTTTGGCTAAAGATGATCGAGGCGCTCGACAATCCCCGTATTCTTGATAAGCTCAGCGCCATGCGGAGCGCCTATCGACAGTTCCACACCCTAGAGCGTTTCGCCGAGGCGCTCCGGGGCCTTTACGACCCCGCTCTTCCTTGCCAAGATCAGTAATTCCGCTATGATTCTGGGGATTAACTTTTCCCTTTCTTCCCGGCGCCCTTGCCCTCTATGGACTGTTGTTCTTTTCGCTTTTCCCTAGACGCCCAGGACATTGACTTGGTTCAGCTTCAGGCGCTGTTAAATTTAACGGCCTCCTGGGCCCAAAACCGCTCTTTAGAGGACTTGCAAAGGGCGCTGGCCCACAGTTATCCGGTGGCGGGTCTCTGGCGAGAAGACCAGCTTATTGGCTTTGGTCGGGCCACCTCCGACGGAGTCTATCGGGCCATGCTCTGGGACGTGGTCATTCACCCCCAGTATCAAGGCGCCGGTTTAGGGCGCCGATTGGTGCGGACGCTTTTAGACCATCCCCATCTGGCGGGGGTGGAGCGGGTTTATCTCGCCACAACCCAGGGAAAAGGCTTCTACGAACGCCTCGGATTTGAGGAAAATTCCTCGACGACGATGGTTTGGCGGAATGAGACGGACGAGTCCCGACGCCGGTGTCGAGACTCTTCTCCGCCCAAAAAAGCCAGAACTTGAATTTAGGCAAATTGCACCGAAGAGACGGCGTATAAGGGGTTCTCCATAGTGGCGGGATAGGCGGTAGCCGTAAACGAGTTAACCCATTGATAATCGACCGCGGAACTCACTCCCACATCGGCTAATCCGCTTCCGATTAAATTGGCTTGAGCGCCGCCGGGAACATTTTTTTTACCGATCCAGTGTTTTTTTCTGGTAATGATATCAATGTTGTCGCCTCCCATGCCAATGGCGTTAGTTCCTGTCCAAACTAAGGTGTTTTCGGGCAAAAAGTAGCCTTTTTCGGTTAAGTTGATGGGCGCGTCGAGGGAGCCATCCCATAAATCGCGATAGCTATCGGCTACTTTTACGCCGTCAATTCTGTAGAGGGGAAGTCCTTCTAAATCCGCTTGCGTCGCCCAATTCGTTTTGGTGTTATCAATAGCGTTAGCGCCATGGTAGGAGGCGATGGCTTTCCAGTTTCCGGCCACATTTCTGACTAAAGAGTCTTCATCCTTGGCGACCGCGTTAACGAACCGATTGTAGGTTTGGATTCCCGCCTGATAGCCGGGGCGAACCTCGCTGGTGACGATTACGTAACGGAAAGGGGATCCCGGCGGCAAGTTGGGCCGCGCTAACTGATCAAGCTCAATATCGGCGTTATCGTCGTTAAGGATGGTTCCAGTTACCGCTCCCATGGTTTGGATAGTGTAACCAGCGCCTCTCAATAGGCTTAAAGAAATGGTATCGTCTTTCTCGACGATGGCGTCTGCCCGCGGATCAAGGGTTAGGGTTGAAACGCTGGAACCCGGGGCAAAGACTAAGGTTTTATACCCTCCCGGGGTCGCTCCGGCGTAATCCGCGATGGTAGCTGTTCCTGAAATTTTGTATTTGACAGTCAGAGCGTTGGCAAGGGAGCCTGTGCGGGCAAAGGTATAAACTAAGTTACTATCGCCGTCTTCCAACACATTCCCAGAGGAGAGAGAGAGACTGACGCTGACAGTATCCGTAAAACCCATAGGCGTTGGGACGGCTTCGGCGATCGCAGGTCGGAGCAAGGACGTAAGCAGATTCATGGCAGAGCGATGGATACGACTTACCACGATAGCCCTCCCGAAGTGATGCGGGTTATAAAATTAAGACATATAAGACATAAATGTGACTCCAGCTTTAAACGACCCGGTCGTTGCCGCCGTCCACGGGAATTTGAGCGCCGGTGGTTTTGGCGAAGAGGGGACTACAGAGCGCCGCCGCCAGTTTGGCCACATCTTGACTGGTGACTTCCACTTTGAGCAGATTATTTGTTTTATACTGTTCAACGGTTAACCCGTAATGACTCGCCCTGGCTTGAATGACCTCCTCGTTCCAGAAGCCGGTGTCAAAAACCCCGTTGGGGTGGAGCGTATTTAGGCGAATCCCCTGGGAGGCCCACTCCAGCGCCGCCACTCGGATCAGTTGGTTCAGCGCCGCCTTGGAAGCGGAATAGGCCGCTAAACCCGGCCCCGGCGCCGGCACGTTTTTGGACCCGATGACTGCGACTCGCCCGCCCCTGGGCGCCAGTTTTAGGTAGGGATAACAGTCCCGCAGGAGGGTTAAATTGGCGTCCAGATTAATAGCCATCGTCTTTTGCCATTCCCCGGCGCCGAGGTCGGAGATGGGGCGGGAGGGGGGAAAAATACCGGCGTTGAGAACCAACATATCCAGACCGCCAAAGCGACAAATGGATTGTTTTAGAGCCGCTTGCAAGGCCGTCGGGTCGGTTAAATCGCAGACAATGCCTAAATAGTCCGGCCGCTGGTATAAATCCTCGATCCCCGGTTGCAGATCTAATCCGACCACCGCGGCGCCCTGTTGCAGGAAGACCTCGGCGCAGGCCTTGCCGATACCGGAGGCGGCGCCGGTGATCAAGACCACTTCCCCTTGAAACGGCGGAACTGAACCAGTTTTTTGTAATTTCGCCTGCTCTAAATCCCAGTACTCCACCGCAAAAATCTCCGCGGCGCTCAGCGCCTGGTAGGCCTCTAGGTTTGTTGCCCGTTCGATAATATCCATCGTCTGACGGTAAATATCCCCGACCATAGCCGCGTCCTTGACAGATTTACCGGCGGAGCAGAGACCCAATTCTGGATCGAGGATCACCCGCGGCGCCGGATCGAGGGGGGTTTTGTCCCCGAGATTGTGGGTTTGAAAATAGGTTTGATAATCTTGAACGTACTGAGCCGCGTCCCGCCCTAGGAGCGGTAAGCGTTTTGTCCGTAGCACATGATCCGGGGTGGCGGGGCCCTGTTGAGCGATTTGGGCTAAATCTTGGCGCTGGGCGAAGGCCAAACAACGAGCGCCGGCGTCCTGTTGGAGAATCATCGGGAAACCCGCGGCGCGGGAGAGGTCGGCCCGTAGTTGGGCTAAAATCGGGGCGCTGTCGGCGCTGGGGGGTTTGGGTTGGGGATGGCTGAAGTTCCAAACCTGATGGTTGGCTAAATAGTCTTCCGCCAGACTGACGAATGCAATCATGCGCTCGTAGGCTTCCTGGGCCGTTTCCCCAAAGGAAAAAATGCCGTGGTTCATCAACACCATACCGGCAGTTTGGGGGCCCGCCTGGGCGGGAAACTGTTGGGTGCAGAGTTTCGCCAGGTCAAACCCCGGCATGACGTAGGGAATAATTACCAGTCGGTCGCCGTAGAGGTCTTCAATCCGTTGGCGCCCCTGGGGGGTGTTGGTTATCGTCACCACGGCGTCGGCGTGGGTATGGTCCACATATTTATAGGGCAAAAGGGCGTGGAGGAGGGTTTCTACGGAAGGGGTCGGCGCCGAGGCCCGGGTGGTCTGGGTTTTTAGTTCGTTGACCATCTCCGGGTCGCTGAGGTTTGGCAAGGCCGCTAATTGCAATAGCCGGGGCATTCGCACCGGCGCGAAGCCCGCCGCTTCGATGGTGGCCAGATCCCAACCGCTGCCCTTAACATACAAAATCTCTTCTACTTCCCCCAGTAAGTTTTTCTCCTTAACCTTGACGGAAGTATTGCCGCCGCCATGCAACACCAGCGCCGGTTCCCGCCCCAACAGCCGGGAGGTATAGACCCGTTGTCCCAATTCCCCCGGATAGCGCCGGGCCTCCGCGTCATTCCATAGGCTTTTCATCTTTTGCGCTCCCAGGGGTCGTCTCTTCGGATTAAGATATCAGGCTTGATCTTAGGCTATAGCGGCGCTGAGGCAATGTTGGGGGGGATTAGAGAGAGCAAACCGCGGCGCCGAAGCGGGCCAGCGCGTCCAAATGGGGAAATATTTTTTAAGATAAATTACCTTCGAGGTGAACGTCCTCCCCCTATGGCCCTTTCCTTGCCCCCCTCCTATTCCTTTTTGCCCCGTTTCGCCCGTCTGGCGAGTATCAGCGTTCTTTCCAATCTGATGGTGCCCCTGGCGGGGCTGGTGGACACCGCTTTTCTAGGACATCTAGAAGATATTCGTTATCTGGCGGGAGTTATCCTCGGCTCCATTCTCTTTGATTACCTCTACCGGGTGCTGAAATTTCTCAGAACCAGTTCCACGGCGCTCACGGCCCAGGCCTCCGGCGCCGGCGACCAGGCGGGGGTTTGCCTAGCGGGCATCCGTAGCGCCTTGGTGGCCCTAGGCATTGGCCTCGGGATCTTAATTCTGCAAATCCCCATCGCCCAGGGAGGCTTTTTTCTCCTCAGCGGCGCTCCCACCGTGGAGGCCTCCGGCTCGGATTATTTCTTTGGGCGGGTCTGGGGAGCGCCGGCGGTGTTGTTGAATTTTGTCATTATCGGCTGGTTTTTAGGACAGGAGCGCAATGGCTGGGTCTTCTGGCTTTCCTTGATGGGGAACTTCAGCAACGTGGGTTTGGATTACCTGATGATCAATCGCTGGGGCTGGGCCAGCTACGGCGCCGGTTTGGCCACGGCGCTGAGCCAATACCTGGCGCTGGGGGTGGGCTTGGTCGGGATCGCGGCGCTGAAACCCTGGCGGTATTGGCCGGAAATTCGGCCCCAACTTCAAGACTGGGGCGCTCTGCGGGAGGCGGTGATTTTAAAGAGCAATATTTTAGTGCGATTTATCCTGCTGATTAGCGTCTTTGCCATTTTTACCAATCTCAGTTCCCTCTTCGGCACGGAAGTTTTGGCTCAAAACGGTCTGCTTTTACAGATCGCCTTCCTGAGCCAGTTCACTGTTCAGGGGTTGGGCATGACCATGCAGGCCATGATCGGTAATTTGAAAAGCAAGGGAGAGTGGAGCCAGATCCCGCCGCTTTTGGGCGTTTCTATCTGTATTACTTTAGCGATCGCCTTGGGCTTTGCTTTAGTGACCCTGCTCTTGCCCCAGCAGGTCTTTGGTTTGCTCACCAATCATCAGGAAATTAACCAAAACTTGAGCGACTACAGTTTTTGGCTCCTGCCCCTGCTGGAGATTACCGCCTTCGCCTTTATGATGGAAGGCTATTTTATCGGCCTCAAACAGGTGGAAATTCTCAGAAACGCCGTCCTCTGGGCCTTCGGCGCCGGTTTTTTACCCCTCGCGGCGCTGGCTTGGCGGCTCCACAATAACCACCTCCTTTGGTTCTCCCTGATTGGCTACATGACCGCCCTGGCGGGCTATCTCGTCTGGCGCTGGTTCCAGGGTTATTCCCCCCAACGTCTCGGCGCCTTAGAGCCTGCTTTAGAGACGCCCGGCGCTGTTCGGGAATCTCCGTAAATCTCTCCTGGGTCGCGCGGCTTCAAGTTAGCCGACCGACTACCAAAGCGTTCCCTTGGGGTCGATGATTCGTTGACTTCTGGGGGGCGGCGCCGGTAAAGGGGGCGGGGGCGGAATTGTCAGACGGGATTGGGCTTTGGTTAGGCGCTGGAGCGCCTTTTTCAAGACCCCTAAACAGTTGGACCAGGTGAGAATTTGATTAGGATATTCCAGCAGACCATAATCCTGGAGTAATTCCTGAAGACCGTAAAGGGTCTGCTTCGCTTCTTCGTACTGCATTTCTAGATCGGAGACAATGGGGGTGGAACTCCGCAGAGGATCTCGCTCCACCGCCGCGATGGCCCGGCGCACCACGGATAAAATTTGCTCCCGGTATTGTCTTTCCCCCAGACGGCGCTGTTGCTCCTGCCCCATTTTGCTGGAGGCGTAGAGGGGCGGCAGGCGGTTGAGGGCGTAGGTGGCCACCTCTACGGTGTTGAGGTAGCTCCGTAGGTTTTTGGGGTAAAACTTGAGTTGTCGTTCGATTTCCGCATAAACCAAAGACTCCATGACGTTAATATGGGTTCTGGCCACCGGATGTTCTGGATTGAACGCGGACTGGGACATAAATGGCTCGCTGGCGGCGTTGACGGAGGAAACAAGAATTTAAAAACTGGCTTGAGGAAGCGTTACGACTATGGCTAGCGCGTCCAACAAGCGCTCTCTACTTTTCTGAGCTACTGATAGACTACTTGCCCTAGACAAGCCTAGGATACCCTATATTATCGCCGATTATTCTAACCAATTTTCTCCGTAATATCCACGGGGTACCAGAAGCGCCGGAGAAGAGCGTAAAGTGGAAAGAGATTTCGGAATGATTGGGTTATGTTGTCCCCTTCCCCAGAGCGCCGGGTTCCTTTTTGGTATTTGTTGCCCATCCACCCCTACGGCCAGCGCCGGACTCTGCGCCAGACCCTCGTCAAGGACTGGATTTGGAGCTTTGAGCAGATTCAGGGCATTTTTTATGTGGCGATGCCCACCCGGATGGCGGCGATTCGCTTGGAAACCGGCGGACTGTTGCTCTACGGCGCCGTCGCGCCGACGGGGGAGTGTTTACAGTTACTCCAAGAACTGGTCGATCAATACGGCCCCGTTAAATACATCATCCAACCGACCCTCTCCGGGTTAGAGCACAAGGTTTTCGCGGCGCCCCTTGCCCGAGCTTGTCCCCAGGCGCTCGTTTACGCGGCGCCGGGGCAGTGGAGTTTTCCCCTGAATCTGCCCCTGAGTTGGTTGGGCTTTCCCCCAGGGCGCGCCCAGACCCTTCCCGCTCAGCCGGAAGAAGCGCCCTTTTTTCCAGAGTTTGACTACCAAATCTACGGCCCCTTAGATCTGAGATTAGGGCAATTTGGGGAAACGGCGCTCTACCATCGCAGGACTCGTTCCCTACTACTGACGGATTTGATCGTCGCTCTGCCGGAAACCCCGCCCCCCATTGTGGAGCTAGACCCCTATCCCCTCCTCTTCCACGCTCGGGACGGCGCGTTGGAGGAGATAACGGATACCCCCAGCCAACGGAGCAAAGGCTGGCAGAGAATTTGTCTTTTCGCCCTCTATTTCCAAGCCAACGCCCTCAAGGTTCCCGACTGGGGCCTAGTTTTCCGAGACGCAAGTCAGGTTCCCCGGCGCCGTCCCCAAAATTACTTCGGCCTCTATCCCTTCCAGTGGCGAACCGACTGGCGCCAGAGTTTTGAGCGCCTGCGGGGCGGGGGGCGTCCCTTTGTGGCGCCGATTTTGCGGGAATTGATTCTCAATCGCGATCCTCAGGGGGTTTTAGCCTGGAGGTCGCGGGTTAGCGCCTGGGATTTTCAACAGATCATCCCCGCCCATTTCCAAGCGCCGATTCCGGCGGGGCCGGAGGATTTTCGCCGGGCCTTCGCCTTCCTCGAACGGGGGTTATCGTTAGAAAAAGAGTTTTTAGTCTCCGATCCCCATCCTTTACCGGAAGCGGATCTGCAAAGTTTGCGAACCATCGACCGTTGGCTCACTCGCTCTCGTTTGGTGCCCGGCGCCGTAACCGCGAGATCCAGATCTTGACTCCCCCGGATTGCGTTAAAATGCCTGAGTCCTCGGGGTGAGAGTATCTTTGAAAAGTCCCTAGCTATCGGTGTGAATCCCCCTACACTTCGGCAGGCTCAGTGGAACAATCCCCCTTTGTAAGGGGGACTTTGAGCGCGGTTCCCCCCTTTCTAAGGGGGGTTAGGGGGGATAAAGCCGGGATTAACCCTTGTTAAACAGCCTCGTAAAAGTCCTTTCCTAACTTCCTAATTCCTTAACTTCCTAATTATTTATGTTGCGTCTTGAGCATATCCGTAAAATTTACCCCACAGGCGAAGTCCTGAAGGACGTCACTTGGGAGGTGAAACCGGAAGAACGGGTCGGGCTGGTGGGAGTCAACGGCGCCGGCAAATCGACCCAACTGCGGATCATTATGGGAGAGGTGGAGCCGACCGCGGGGGAGATTATCCGCCCGGCGGCGCTGAAAATGGCCTATTTAACCCAGGAATTTGACGTCGATCCGGCCCGGACGGTTAAAGAGGAATTGTGGACGGTCTTTGGGGAAGCCAATCAAGTCCAAGAACAGACCCATGAGATTCATCATCAAATGGACAGCGCCGACCCGGAGACCCTAGACCGCTTAATCCATGAATTAGACCGTTTACACCGTCAATTTGAGGCGCTGGACGGCTATCGGTTGGAGTCCCAGATTGACAAGATTTTGCCGGAGGTGGGCTTTGAGCTAGAGGACGGCGAGCGCCTAGTCAGTTCCTTCAGCGGCGGTTGGCAAATGCGTCTGAGTTTGGCCAAAATTCTCCTACAGGAGCCGGATTTATTACTGCTAGACGAGCCGACCAACCACCTGGATCTGGAAACCATTGAGTGGCTAGAAACTTACCTTAAAGGTTTGAAAACCCCCATGGTGATTATTTCCCACGACCGGGAATTTCTAGACCGTCTCTGCACCAAAATTGTGGAAACAGAGCGGGGCGTTTCTACCACTTACCTCGGCAATTATTCCCATTACTTGACTCAAAAAGCGGAAAACCGCGTCGCTCAGGAAAGCGCCTACGAGCGCCAACAAAAAGACCTGGCCCAACAACAGGCCTTTGTGGATAAATTCCGGGCCAGCGCCACCCGAAGCACCCAGGCTAAAAGTCGGGAAAAGCAACTGGAAAAAATCGAGCGCATTGAAGCGCCGGTGGGCGACGTCCGCTCGCTCAAATTTCACTTTCCCCCGGCGCCCCGGAGCGGCGAAGAGGTCGCGGTCATTGAGGATTTAACCCACGGGTATGAGGATAAAATTCTCTTCCTCGGCGCTAATTTAGAGATTACCCGAGGCGACCGCATCGCGTTTCTGGGCCCCAACGGCGCCGGAAAATCCACGATTTTGCGTTTGTTAATGGGATTAGAGCAACCCCAGGAAGGCGTGGCTCGACTGGGAAAACACAATATTATTCCCGGTTATTTTGAGCAAAATCAAGCGGAAGCGTTGGATCTAGAAAAAACAGTGATGGAGACGATTCACCAGGAAGTCCCGGACTGGAAAAACGAAGAAGTCCGCACCCTATTGGGACGCTTTTTATTCACCGGCGAGACGGTCTTTAAATCGGTGGCGGCGCTCAGCGGCGGCGAAAAGGCTCGGTTGGCGCTGGCGAAAATGCTCCTTACTCCCGCTAACTTTTTAATCCTAGACGAACCGACCAATCACCTCGATATTCCCGCCAAGGAAATGTTGGAGGAAGCGCTGAAAACCTACGACGGCACAGTGGTTTTAATCTCCCACGACCGTTATTTCATCTCCCAGGTGGCCAATAAGATTGTGGAAATCCGGGATGGCGAATTTAAAACCTATCTCGGCGATTATCACTACTATTTAGACAAGTTAGCCGAGGAAAAAGAAGCGGAACAGCGCCGATTGGAAGCCCAACGACAGGCGGAGAAACAGGCGGCCAAGAAAGCCAAAGAACGGGCCAAGAAAGCGGCCCGTTAGCCCTCGTCGCTCGCTAAAATACGGGGCACTCGGAAAAAGTCCCCCTCCGGCTCCGGCGCTTGATCGAGCAGAGCCTGCCGGTCGGGGTAATCGGCGCGTTGGTCGGCCCGAGTAATGTTGCTGAGTTCAATGGCCCGAGTCATCGGCTCTACCCCTTCGGTGTCTAGTTCCCCCAGTTGTTCAAAATAGTCGAGGATGCCGCTCAATTGGGGCGCAAATTGGGCTTCTTCGGCGGGGGTAATCTCTAGGCGAGCCAGGTGGGCGATTTTACGGACTTGGGCGGAGTCGAGCATTGGGGTTGGGGGTTAGGAATTGGGGGTTGGGGATTAAAAAAAGACGTCCATTTCCGAGCGGCCGGTAATTTTCAGCCAATTTTGGGCTTCGATGTAGTTATTCGGCGCTAGGCGCACGGCTTGTTTCCAGTATTCCGCGGCCCGGTCAAAGAGGGCTTCCGCTTCTTCCTCCTGACCGGCTTCTTTGGCTTTTTCACCCTGATAGTGGTAGATCACGGCAATGTTATTCAGCGCCGAAGGCATCTGGGGATTAAGGTCAATGGCCTGCTGATAGTAGCCCAGGGCCCGCTCATGTTCGCCGTTGCTGGCGTGGATCAGGGCGATGTTATAAAGGATATAACTGCGGTCGTTGCTATTTTCTTCTAGGCGCAGAGCTTCTTCGTAGTTCTCCAGAGCTTCGGCGTACTCCCCCTCCGCCTGGGCGGACATGCCGTCCCGGTAATAAACAAAGGCTTCCTTGGCTTGGGAGTTGGTGGGCAGAACCTTAAGGATAATGTCCGCCATCACCGTAAAGGTCTTGTCGATGAAGTTATCGTTGCGTTGGCTACGGGGCATAGGGGCTGGCGCTCGGCGCTGACAAGGGCTTCAGGCTAAATCCTAGCAAAGGATGGGACGCTTTGCCCGGAAGAAGCTAAGCTCCCGCGGGCGACGTTCCTGATCCTAGACCGTCGCTTGGCGATATTCCATCAACCATGACCGAGGTAGCTTGCTTACCAAGCGACCCGGCCCCTCAGCGCCTCGATTTTCCCTTTTTTAAATCCCGGCACCCGCTCCAGATCCTCCAGCCCGGTAAAGGGGCGTTCTCGGCGGGCTTCCATCAGCCGTTGCGCTAAGCGGGGGCCAATGCCGGGGAGGGATTCCAGTTCCTTTTGACTGGCGCTGTTGAGGTTCACGGTTTGGCGGGTCGTGACCGGCGCCGAAGAGGGCAGAGCGCAGGTTTTACTTTGATCTTCAATTTTCCGCCGCAACCAGGAGGGAACGCCCCATTCCGCCTCCGCCGCTAGGCGCTCAAATTCCCGCTGATAATGGGCGCCGACGGTGGAATTTTGGATAATTAAGAGGGTTTCGTCGTTTTGTAAATTGGCGGAGGGCGACCAGTTGTGGGAGCCGGTAATCACGGTTTGGTTATCAATCAGAGCGAATTTATGGTGGAGTTTATCCCCCTCCGCCAGCGCCGGAATCCCCACAAACTGGCTGGGGTAGGGCCAGGGCTGATTTTCCGCCTCCGGGCGGCATTTTTCCAACAGGGTCGCGCCCAATAAATCTAAACCCTCGCTGTAGTAGCGGTAGGCGAAGCCGGGGTCAATCAGGGCCTTCACCCCGGCGCCGCGACGGAAGGGAGCCTGGAGCGTATCCGCTAGGCGCTGTTCGCTAAAGACAAAGAGGGCGAGATTAACGGAGCTTTGGGCGGCGTTTAAATAGCGGGCGATTAACCCGTTGCTAGTCTCTCCCCAGGGAACCTTGCGGGAATCCGGCGAAAATTTCACCGTTGCCCATCCTTGCCCCACCGCCACGGTTTGCGGCGCTCGTTTTGGCTTATTAATGCCAAAAAGACTATTTTTAGCGCCGCCAGGACCGTCTCCCCAGAGGAAGTTAAACTCCTGGGTAAAAATTTGGGCCAGTTGGGGCGAGTTGATTAACAAAAAATTATTGGCGTTGCCCCGGGTCTCCGGTTTTAAAAAGTCCCCATGCTGGTCGCTGGGGGTAAAGTTAGCGGAAGTGACAATCAGGGTTTGGCCATCCACGACCACAAATTTATGGTGCATTAAGCCCGTGCCTTTGGAGCCGTCCTCCCGGTCGTCAATGAGGGGAACTTGCCCGTCCCGCAGAATTTGCACCGCGTCCCTGGCCCGACTTTCTTCGGCGCCGATCTGGCCGTCTCCGTTTTGGTCGATGAAGGCCGCTAAATCCTGGGCACGATCCGATTCTCCTTCCTTTTCCGCCCCCGCCGGCGCCGTTTGAATCGGATTATTGTATTGATGCTCTAGCACCACCCGCACTTTAACGCCCTGCTGGTGTTTTGCGACTAACTTCTGAGCGATACGGGGTAAACGCAATTCCTGCACCGCCAGATCAATACTGGTCGTCGCCGAGTCTAAGGCTTTTAAAATCAGGTCTTCCAAGTTATCCCCCCGGCGCCGAATCCCTCTGTCCGCTTCTCGATAGTCGGCGCCCTGAGCTTGGTTCTGGTTAAAATAGACTTGAATTTGGGGGTCTTGGGGCAAGGGTTTGGGCCGGTCGGCGTTTTGCCGGCGCCGCCACAGAACCCCAGCGCCGGCGGTCGCCCCGACTATCGCCGCCAAGGCTAACAGAACCCAAAGTCGGCGCTGGTTGACGAAAGTTTTCATAGCTTGAACGCCCCTCGCGGTCGTTAAGGTTAGAAAGCGACTATCCAGAACTAGGGTAGCAACGTCGCCGGCTATTAACTTAAAATTAGGGGCGCCGAACCAAAAGCGCCATGTTTGACCTCCAGACCCTCATCGCTGTTCTAGCGACTCTATTACTCTTCTTAACTAGCGTCGTCCTCGCCTATGACACCCTCCAATTCCGAAACTACGACCTCCCCATCCCCCAATGGTTTGGCCTCTCTCTGGCGGGGGTTACGTTCGGCCTGTTGTTGGCTGATCAACTCCTACGGGGGTTTGTCCGACTTGAAGAAAAGCAACGCCGAGCTAGAGAAGAGAACTTTAGAATTGAGGAGGAGCAACGCCGAGTTAGAGAAGAGAACTTTAGAATTGAGGAAAGAAACCGAAGAATTGAGGAGGCAGAACGCCAGGCTCGCCGAACTCGAATCGAAACTCGATATCGTATTGCGCTTGGACAATTCCAACTCGACCCCAGCTTCGCCCACCGAGAAGAGTTCATGAATGTTTTGGCGCTTCTGCGGGAGTACCAAGACACGCTTTGAACAGATTTCAGATGACAGAGGACAGATTTCCAGGTGGAGCGGCGCCGTCCGGGGGCTATGATAAAAAAATTGGGTTTTAGACTGCGGGCGGGGGCCAAAACGTTATGCCAGTGTCGCTGAAAACAAAGCCGATTTTAACCCTAGGGTTCGGTCTGGGGGGAGTCTTACTGGTTTGGGAATTGTTGGATCAACAGTTGGCTCTGTTGGGAGAGTGGGGACTCTGGGGCGTCTCCGCCCTGGGTTTGGCGCTCTGGGGACTGCGGCGGAGAGCCGCTCCGGCGCCGGTTAACGCCAAGATTAGCCCCCTGACGCTAACCCAAGTGAATCAGGAGCGCCGGCGCCTGCAAACTCTGTTTAACCAAATTCGAGAAACAGCGCCGGAGTTAGATCTCGCCGACCTCCAAACCGCTTTAGACGCGCTGGAAAACCCGGCGCCGATTTCCCTCTTTACAGGAGCCATCGGCGGCCCTAAAGGAAGCGGAAAAACGAGTTTATTCAATCAACTCCGACAAGCGCCGGGGTTGGCGGCGCTGGACTGGCAAGAGTATGTTCACGCCGACCCCGACCCGGAAACCTGGCCCCTCCCGAAGGCGGATTTTCTCCTTTGGGTTGTCGGCGCCGATTTGGGCGAGCAAGACTGGCGAGCGCTCCAACGGCTCCAACGCCACCATTACCCCTTATTTTTAATCTTTAACAAACAGGACTGCTACGCGCCCGCCGCCAGGTCTGAAATCCTGACTCAACTTCAGTCCCAGGTCGCCGCTTTAACTCCCGCTCCCCCGGTAATTCCTCTCGGCGCCGCCCCCCGCCCTATCCTCGTCCGGCGCTATGGAGAGGACGGCCAAAGCCAAGAGTTTTGGGAGCCGGTTCCGGCGGACTTAGGCTCTTTACCGACCGCTTTGGCAACATTGACGGCGACTCAAACCGAAACGTTACGACTGGGACGGCAGTGGCGGGCTTGCCAGGCGCTTCAGGAGCAAGCGAAAGCCCGTCTCGACCTTTACCGGCGCCGTCAAGCTTCGCCGATCATTGAAAAATATCAATGGTTAGCCGCCGGCGCCGCGGCGGTGAATCCCCTCCCCGCGGTGGATCTGTTGGCAACAGCGGCCATTAACGGCCAGATGGCTCTGGATTTAGGGACGTTCTATCAACAAAGCCTCTCCCTGGATCAAGCCCAGATCCTAGCGGCGGCGCTGGGGGAAGTGATGTTAAAGCTGGGACTGACGGAATTGGCCACCCAGGCGCTCGGCGCCGTTCTCAAAAGCCAACCGCTGACCTATGGCCTCGGGGGCGCAGTTCAAGGCGCCGCCGCGGCCTATCTGACTCGGTTAGCCGGTTTCAGTCTGCTGGATTATTGGGAAAGCCAACCTCTCTTTGGGCCGACGGAAACGGCGCCGAATCTGGAACGGTTGCGGGTCGCGGTTCAAGGGGTTCTCTCCCAAAATCCCCTTCGAGATTGGGCGCCCCGACTGTTGCGTCAAACCGCGGATCAGCCTTTATTAAACAACCTTTAAGAAACGATTCTCTTCTTTTCCCCTCGCATCGCGCCAGGAGCGTCGAAGATGACTGTAAAACCCGATTGGCTGAGAGTGAAGGCCCCCCAATGGCAGAGGGTGGGAACCGTAAAGGAAATTCTGCGGGATCTGGATCTCAATACGGTTTGCGAAGAGGCGTCCTGTCCCAATATCGGCGAATGTTTTCAGGCCGGGACGGCGACGTTTTTAATCATGGGCCCGGCCTGCACTCGGGCCTGTCCCTACTGCGACATCGACTTTGACAAGCGCCCCCAGCCCCCCGATCCCCGGGAGCCGTTCAATTTAGCGGAGGCGACGCGGCGCCTAAAGTTAAACCATGTGGTTATTACGGCGGTGAATCGGGACGATCTAGCGGACGGCGGCGCCGCTCAGTTTGCTCGTTGCGTCAGAGCGGTGCGAGAACGCTCTCCCCAAACGACTATTGAGGTGTTAATTCCCGATCTCTGCGGTAACTGGGAGGCGTTAGGGGTGATCCTGGAAGCTCAACCGGAAGTTTTAAACCACAACACGGAAACTGTTCCCCGTCTCTACCGTCAAGTCCGGCCCCAGGGGGATTATCGGCGCTCCCTAGAACTCCTGCGCCGAACTCGGGAATTGGCGCCGCGAATCTATACCAAATCAGGTCTTATGGCGGGGTTAGGGGAAACGGACGCGGAAGTCCGACAGGTTATGGCGGATTTACGGGCGGTGGATTGCGATATTTTAACCCTGGGGCAATACCTCCAGCCCAGTCCTAAACATTTGCCTGTCCAAGCCTTTATTTCCCCGGAGCAATTTGACGACTGGCGCCGTTGGGGAGAGTCCCTTGGTTTTCTCCAGGTGGTCGCCTCCCCCTTAACCCGTAGTTCTTACCACGCCGAGGAAGTGCGGCGCTTGATGACGCTTTATCCCCGCTAGGGAGTAGCGGCGCGCAACTTGGGCTAGCGTTGAGGAAAGTCTTGTAGGGGAGCGAGGGTTGTCTTTAGGCTCAAATCTAAACCTTATACTCCAAAGACTTTAAATACTCCGTATTGACGCCGGACTCCCGCACCAGAGCGATTTTTCCCGTGCGGGCCACTTCCCGGATGCCAAATTTCGCCAACATTTGGATAATAGCCACCATTTTCCCCGGATCGCCCACCACTTCGATGGTGACGGTGTCTTCGGAAATATCCACAATCCTCGCCCGGAAAACCTGGGCCAACTCGATCACCTCGGCCCGGGCCGTCGCCGGAGCGTTGACCTTCACCAGCATTAACTCCCGCTCCACGCAGGGGGTTTGGGTGATGTCCTGCACCTTGAGGACGTTGATCAACTTATATAATTGTTTTGTTAACTGCTCGATAGTATTGTCGTCCCCCGGCACCACCATGGTAATCCGAGAGACGCCCCCCTGCTCCGCCGGGCCCACCGCCAAACTTTCGATATTGTAGCCCCGCCGGGCAAACAGTCCGGCGATACGGGTGAGAACCCCGGCTTCGTCTTCTACCAGAACAGAGAGGGTATGTTTCATTGCCGTTTGAACCAATGGGGCGCCGAGTCCCCAAAACAGCGCCGGAGCGCGAAATTAGAGCTTTGCTATCTTACCATGAAGACCGAATCCTTTCCCCCAGATCTCGCGATGAAACGGCGCCGCTCCGCTTCCGGCCTCAAATTCAAGACCTGGCTGATTCAGAAAGGCTGGCTCTGGTTGCTCTTGCCCCTCACGGTGTGGGGAACCCGGGGCGCTTTTCCCTGGACGATGATGGCGCTGGTCGCCTTCGCCCTAGCCTACGGCGGTAAGGGTTTGCGAAAACCGCCGGAAACCTAGAGCGCCGGGAGGGCGTCTGTAAAGAAGACCAGCGCCGATTTAGAGGGTCAAGGCGCCGACCGGCAAACTGTTAAGGATTTCTGACTTCATGAAAAAACTGCCCCTATTGGCGCTGACGTCTCTTCTGCTTTCGAGTCTGGTTCTACCAGCCTGGGGAGGGCCGGTATTGGAGCGGATCCGAGAAACCGGCGTCATCACCGCCGGCGCTCGTCGGGACGCGGTTCCCTTCGCCTTTGTGGACAGCCAGGGGCGCTGGGTCGGCTACTCCATTGATATGTTGGAGCGAATTCGGCGCCAGGCGGAAAAGCAATTGGGGAAACCGATCCAACTAAAATTGGTGGAGGCCACCCCGGAGGAGCGGTTTAATCTCATTCAAGCCAACAAAATCGACATCGAATGCGCTTCTTCCACTTTTACTTGGGCCCGCACCCAAAAGGTGGATTTTTCCGTCAGTTACTTCGCCGACGGCACCAAAATTCTCACCCGGGCCAATAGCGGATTAGAGTCCGCCGCTTCCCTCAACGGTCGAGCCGTGGGAGTCATTCCCAACTCCACCAACGAAAAGGCAATTAAAGTTCTCCAGCCCGCGGCTAATTTAGTCCCGCTTCAAGACCAAGCCGAAGGGATCGCCAAACTGGAAGCCGGGGAAATCGAAGCCTTTGCCGGGGACGGTATTGTGCTGGAAGGCCTGCGGCAAAAGTTGAAAAAACCTCAAGATTGGGCCATTGTCCCCAATTTTCCCTACCAATACGAGTCCTACGCCTGTTTATTGCCTAAAGACGACTCCGATTGGCGGAATTTAGTCAACTACGCCCTCATTCAGTATATGGAAGGCGTAGTCAGCGACCAGACCGCGGCGGTGGCGGTTTATGAAAAATGGTTTGGGGAGGAGGGTCTAGCGCCTTACCCCAGGGATACCGTCAACGACTATTTCCAGGGCATTGTCGATGGCTTTGAGTGGATTCCCATCATTGACTATTGACCGGCGAGAAACCCCGGCGCTGTGGGATAATGGCCCCTTGCTTTCCCTGACCTTGCCCGCCATGACCACCTATTACTACGTCCTCGCCAGCCAAAAATTTCTCCTGGAAGAAGAACCCTTCGCCGAAGTGCTAAAGGAACGCACCCGGGATTATCAAGAGAAAAATAAAGAAATTGATTTTTGGCTGGTCAAACAACCGGCTTTCCTCAATGCGCCGGAATTAGCCGGGGTCAAAGCTCAGGCGCCGGCCCGGAATGTGGCCGTCATTTCCACCCAAAAGTCTTTTATCGTCTGGCTCAAGCTCCGTCTGGAGTATGTTCTTACCGGCGAGTTTACGGCGCCCAGCGCCGAAATTCCCGATCCCCTGGCCTCTTTGGAAGTCCCGGCCTAGGATTGTGGCTAAATCTTAATCATTTCTACGGATTTGCCCAGGGGCAAGGTAGCGCGGGTTACAATTCCTTGACATTGCCTTTGTTACCGTGAAGGGCGTTCAGTTATCTGGGAATGTAATCAAGGTGAGTCCCGTTTATCTTTCCATTGTGGAAGCCAACCCCCACCTGCGCTCCCTGTTGGGCTGGCACCTGCAACAGGCGGGCTATCTGGTGCAACAATGCGCCACCCTCCAGCAGGCCCGTCAGGCCTTTCACCAGCGCCAGCCGACCCTGGCGGTCATCGATTCCGATTTGCCGGACGGGGACGGTCTAGAACTGTGCCGGTGGCTCTATCAACAGCGCCAGTCCTTAATCCTGATCCTCTCGGCTCGCAATTTAGAAAAAGACATCGTGGCGGGCCTCAAGGCCGGCGCCGACGACTACCTGACTAAACCCTTCGGGATGCAGGAGTTTATGGCCCGAGTGGAATCCCTCCTACGTCGGGCCCGCAACGCCGCGGCGCCGCTTTTGCTGGACTACGGCGATTTAAAAATCGATCTGGTGCAACGGCGGGTGCAATATTTGGGAGAATCCATCGATTTGACCCCCCAGGAGTTTAGCCTCCTCTATGTTTTGACCCAGGCGGAAGGCAACGCCCTCAGCCGGACTGAGCTACTGCGCCGGGCCTGGCCGGAAGCCATTGACAATCCCCGCACTATCGACACCCACGTTTTATCCCTACGGAAGAAAATCGAGACGGACCCCCGCAAACCCAACCTGATCCAAACCGTCCGCAACGTCGGCTACCGCTTCAGTTCCGAAGCCCTGGAAGACGGCGCCGCGCTCCAGGGACAAAGTAACGGTCGGCGCTTGTCGGCGCTCTCCTAAGCTTTTATGGTGGGTAAATTCCCTTGTCGTCTCCGCCATGACCCCCGCCCTACCCCTTGAAGAGCCGGATTTATTCGATTATTACTACAATCCTCCCGGCAGCGCCCCCGGCACCTTAGGGATTGAGCCAAACGCCTACCCCACGGAAATCACCCTCTTTGATTATGGGCCCGAGCATTTCAGTCGTTGCGAGCGGCCAGTTTTTCAGGATTGCTTAGCGCAGGTAACTTGTGAAAATTCGGTGACCTGGGTGGACGCCCAGGGTCTAGGGAATCAGGCCCTATTAGCGGAATTGGGTCGGGCCTTCGGCTTGCCGGCGCTGATTCTGGAGGATATGGTCAACGTGCCCCAGCGCCCCAAGTTGGAATACCATCCCCATTTTGTGCTAATCACCACCCAGATCGTGATGGCCCGACCCAAAAAAGGCTTTTGGACAGAGCAAATCAGTTTTGTGCTCGGGAAAAACTACCTCGTGACCTTGCAAGAAGAACCCACCCGAGACCCCTTTGAACCCATTCGCCAGCGCCTGGCCCAAAATGTCGGCGCTATTCGTTCCCAGGGAGCCGATTATCTCTGCTACGCCCTGATCGACGCCATTGTCGACAACTATTTCCCGGTTTTGGAAACCTATGGCGACCGCCTGGAGGATTTAGAAGACGAGGCCATCGAGCGACCCACCGAAGCGACCCTCCAGGCGATTTACCGTCTGCGGCGGGAACTCTTGGCGCTCCGGCGTAATATCTGGCCCCAGCGGGAGGTGTTTAACGCCCTGATTCGGGACAAGAGCGATTTTATTACGCCGGAGGTTTTGAACTACCTCCGGGACTGCTACGACCACGCCATCCAAATCATCGACGTTATTGAAACTTACCGGGAACTAGGCTCCAGTTTGACGGACGTTTATCTCTCGGTGATGAGTCATAAGCTCAACGAAGTGATGAAGGTGCTCACTATTATTTCCACCGTGTTTATTCCCCTGACCTTCATCGCCGGTATCTACGGCATGAACTTTAACCCCGAATCTTCTCCCTTTAATATGCCGGAGTTGAACTGGTACTGGGGTTACTTTATTTGCCTAGGAGTCATGATTGTGATTACCCTCTTTCAGCTTTATGTCTTCTGGCGCCGGGGTTGGTTCCACCGCAATAAAATCTTGGCGCGGCGTCCTAGCGACCCTTAAGCGCCCGTTGGAAGTTTTTGCGGTAGCTGGGGTTAACGATCAACAGCGCCGGCCAACCCAAGGAGAGGACTAAACGGGTGGGGAGTTGACGGCTGAAATTGGTGTTGTGGTAGCCTGTCCAAAAGCGCCAGATCCCGCCCAAGTAAATGATAACCGCGCCGAAAATGAGGAAATTCATAAAGGATGAACCAAAAAGACGTAATCCTGAACCGGAACATTGCCGAGGATGTGCTCCTGCAAAACGCGCTCAATCACCCCCGGACTACAACTATGATACCAAACCCCATCGGGATAAACGACCAGAATCGGCCCCTGTTGGCAGACCCGCAGGCAGTTGGCCTTAGTGCGAAAGACGCAATCCGGGCGAGTCTCCGTCGGTTGATCTAGCCCCAATTCCTTTAACCGGCGCTTGAGGTACTCCCAAGATTCCAAACTCTCGGCTTTGGGACAGCAAAGGGGTTTGGTCTGGTCGCAACAGAGGAAAAGATGGCGCCGAATCTGGGAAAGACCGAGGGCTTGGCTTCTTTCCGCTAAAACTTGCCCTTGATCCATACGGTTTGTAGCTCTTGGTTGAATTTGGGTTTCCACCCGTCGTGCCAATCCAGCCACGCGGCTTCCAGCAGAGACTTCTGGGCCTCCGGCGTTAAAGTTTTCGAGCCGTTGGGCACAAAGGCCACCGTCCAGAGACAGCGGGAATCGGCGAAATCCGTCCCCAGCGCCAGCCACCCCAGCGCCGAGGGAAGCGTCCAGCCCTTGGCGTAGCGGTTGCGCACGGATTGGGCCTGGCTAACGGTGCTATCGCCCCTGGCGTTTAAACAGGCGGTGAGATAAACCTTATTTTCCGCTTCAAAAAAAGCGTAGTAACCCCGTTTGGGATCTTTTTTGACCTCTGGCAAAATTGAGGCGGGGGGAACGATTTTATGGACAATCAGACCGTAGTTAACGTTAAAACCCACCTCGGGATAGTAGCGGGCCTGAATGGTCAAATTTTGGTCGCCCTTTTTATATTGGTATTCTTGACCGTAAAGTTGATTTTTAGCGCCGGGTTCTAGAGGGACGCTTTTGACCTGTTCCCAGCCCGGGAGCGGCGCTTCCTGAGGGTAGTTGAGGGTGGCGACGTTTTTTTCCTTATCGGCGGAAGGTTTAAAGAGGGCGTGGCCCGCCTGCGCGGCGATAGCGGCCAAGAGGACGATAAAGACGCCAAGGCGAAATTTACCGGGAGCGACGGTGTTTTCCATGGGATATGAATTGAATCAAGTCTAAGACTGGGAAGGAGAGGAATTGTTAAAGTTGCGGACATAGGCCAACCAACAGTACAAGCCAAACAGACAGACGGAAACCACCGCGAAGGAGAGACTGCCATCGGAGCCGTGCCAATACTCAAAGGCGGGCGTGTCCCCGGCGTCCACTAACAGCGCCATGATAATCACCCGCACGGCGTTGACTCCAAAACCAATGAGAGCGGCGATCAAAAGGCAAATAATTTTTTGAACATGACTAACGGGGATTAAGAAAAAGAACAACACCGCCACGCAGACCACCAGTAGAATGCTTTCCACCCCGGAGCAAGCGCCGAGGACTTCCACCTTGCCCTTGGAGAGTTCTATATAGACCCCTTCTCGATAGACCTCAAAGCCCCCCAGCCACAGTAAAAAGGTGGCCACCTTGGCGGTGAAGAGGGGTAGGTTAATGGCGTTCAAAAAGGTGGTAATGAGCTTCGCCAACAGGAGCAGGGTCAGCGCCGTTATTTCCCGCCAATACTGACGCAAATTCCGATAACCGGAGGCCAAAAGCGCCAAGCTAATCCCTCCCACCAGGGGCAACAGCCGCAGACTTAAATCCGTGGGGATAATATTGCGGGCGAGGATCAACAGTAATAAAACGGCGCCGAAAACGGTGGAAAAAGTGTCGCTTTTAAAGGACAACTCCCGGCGCCGGTCCCAGAGGAGGGAGGCCACCGTCAGCCACATGAGCAGACTGATGCTAAAGAGGTGTTCTTCTTTGGCTTTATCCAGTAAAAGCAAGTGAAGACCCGCCAGGGCAATCCCTAAGCCGCCCAGCCAAACATCAGTTCGCTGTCGGGCTTCTTTCCAATCAATCGTAACCATAGGGGCTTTAAACTCTCTCTTACAAACCGGGGCTGGGGTAATCTTGGCTAGATATTTTAGCCTGCTTGGGCCACAATCGGGGTTAGAAAAACCAGCCGTAGGAATGGAGACCTTTCCCCAGTAAATTCACCCCCAAATAACAGACCCAAATGACGGCGAAACCACTGGCGGCCAACAGCGCCGGTTTGCGTCCTTGCCAACCCTTGGTAATGCGGGCGTGGAGGTAGGCGGCGAAGACCAGCCAGGTAATCAGGGCCCAGGTTTCTTTGGGGTCCCAACTCCAGTAAGACCCCCAGGCTTCGTTGGCCCAGACGGCGCCGGAAATCAGACCGATGGTCAGGAGGGGGAAACCTAAACCGATAACCCGGTAGCTGATGTTATCCAGAGTGTCCGCCAAGCTCAGGCGCTCTGGGGTTAGCGTCAGGGTCTGGGGTTTTTCTAAGACCGCCACGGCGCCGGCGCTGTTACCGGGCGTTTCGGCGTTGAAGCTTAAGGGCTGGGAGGGCGCCCCCGAGCGAAAACCGCCCGTCCCCACGGAACTGCCTCGCAATTCCGCGGTCTGCCCCCGGCTGACGATCAAAAAGGCGATGGCCAACAGGGCGCCCACCATCAGCGCCGCGTAGCTAATCATCATGACGCTGACGTGCATCATCAGCCAGTTGGATTTCAGCGCCGGCACCAGGGGCGCGGATTTCTGCATATCTTCCGGCAGAACAAGAGCGGCGAAGGCGCTAATGCCCAAAACCACCGGCGCGGTGAAGACGCCCACCCAGGGACTACGGCTCATCTGTTCGGCGATGAGGTGGGCCGCCGTTAAGCCCCAGGCGAGGAAAAAGAGGGATTCGTAGAGGTTGCTAATGGGGAAATACCCCCCCTCTAACCAGCGAGCGCCCAACAGCGCCGCCAGGGTCAGATTCGCCAAGGCCATGCCTAGGGTTCCTAGGTTCTGGAAGAGAGCGCGGGGAAAAAGAGCGCCGAGCCAATAGACCAGAAGCGTGAACAAAAGAACCAAAAAAGAGGTGTTATCTAGAAGACCTTCCAGTTGAATTAAATCCATAGATCCAGCGGCAAAGAACTGCTCTCTATCCTAACCCCTTCCTCGAAAGAAACCGTTTGCCTCCAGTCCCTTCTCCAAGGGCGGGAGGAGGGGTGTCAAAGTCCCTCTCCCTCTTTGACGTGGGCAAGGTCAGTGACAACTGCCTTTGAGAGTCTGCCCGGCGTGCTGGACTTGGAAAGAGCGGTAATCTTTGCTCAGGGTAAAACTGACGGGGGTTCCGGCGGCGGTTTTGCCGGCGAAAGTATTGTTTCCCTGATAGATCGTCGTAGCTAAGCCGGCGGATCGCATTTCCGGCGGAGTCCCGGTGACGCTGTCGATAACGGTCAAGGTCTCGTTTTCGGGATCGAGCACCACTAGCTCGTCCATCTCCACTGTCGCCATCAATTGGTTAATGGTCACCGTCACCGGTTCTTTTTTCTTGACGGAATCGTCGTCGATGACGGACGTGTAGAGATAAAGCCGTTGCCCCTGTTCTACTTTTCCCTTGGCGACGCAAATAATGCCGTCGTCGAGACTCGGCGCCGGAGTGTTGGCGCTAGCGACTAGGGGCAGGAGAGTCAGACCGGCGAGGGCGCCGCAGAGGGAGGGAATCAGGGAATAAAACCGCGTCATGGGCAATGGGGAGGGATGGGTAAAATATTTCCCAAATTATAGGGGAGATTAAGACCGGCGCCGGTCGGGGAAAGAAAAAGCCGTCAACGCAAAGTTATCCTAATCCTTTCCTAGCAAGATACTGCTCCCAATCCGTTAAGGGCGCTAGGGTTAGTCCCTCTCCCCCCTGAAGATAGGCGCCCTGGGCGAATCCTTTGAGGGTGGACAACAGCCCCTGCCCCGGCAGAAGGTAATTGGGCAAACCGCCTACCGCCAGCGCCGTTAGGGCCACCGGCTCCGGTAAATCCGGTAATGCGGTCAAGTTCTGTCGCAGGGACTCCGCCACCACTTTGGCGCCGCTGAGGGGCGTGTCCGGCAAAATGACCACAAACTCGTCGCCCCCGTAGCGGGCGGCCAAATCCCTCGGTCGCTTGAGGCTTTGGCGAATTTGTCCCGCCAGGGTTTTCAGGTAGGCGTCCCCGGTTTCGTAGTCGTAGCGGTGGTTGATGCGCTGGAAATTTTCCACGTCTAGGTAAATCAAAGAGAGCGGCAGTTGTTTTTCCTGGGCCCGGCGCCATTCCTGTAGAAAATATTCCTCAAAATACTGGAAATTGGGAATTTGGGTGAGGCGGTCCAGTTGGGCTAAAAGTTTCAGTTGTTGATTGGCGACGCTAATGGCCTGATAGGCCGCCAATTTAGCCTGCGCCTCTTGGTTGAGACGATGTTCGTATTGCTTGTATTGAGTAATATCCGTCACTGTGGTCACCGCGCCCTGGATTTGTCCCTGACTATGGCACTCCACCAACACCTGGAGATAGACCCAAACGGTTCGGCTGGGGCTGTTTTGAAACCGCAATTCCGAGGTGAAGGGACAGCCTTCCTCGTGACAACGCCGCCATTGCTCTACAAACGACGCTCGCTCCTGGGGGTGAATGGCCGCGAACCAAAGCTCGCCCAGAGCTTCCTCCTCCGGTAGGTTCAGCAGAGCGAGGAAGGCGGGATTGAAATACACCGCTCGCCCTAGGCGGTCGCTCCGCAGAATCCCTAGAGGCGCCGCGGGGTCGATATGGTTTTGCTGACTGCGAAGAATTTGTCGAGCTTCCCCCACCAAGAGGCTTTCGTCCAGTTTATCCAGCAACAAATCGTTAATTTTGGTCAAAATCTGGGTCGTTTCTCCCATAATCTGCCGCAGGTCTTCATTCACCTGTCTAAAACGGCTTCGGGCTTGTTCCTGATAGCGCCGTTGCCCGAGAACCTTTTGAAAAAAATGCTCGATGACTAGGGGATTCAAGTGTTGGTAAAGCAGGATGGCGCCGGCGCCCACCTCCAGCCAAGATTGTAGGCGCTGAAGTTGATTTTCTTGGAGTAAAACGACCACGGGGCGGGGATAGACTTTCTCCACCCAAGCGCGACAGTGTTGGGGCGCGTCTTCGATTAAATAGAGGTCGTAGTGGAGTTGGATGCTCTCTAGGTTTAAGGCGCCTTGGGGGTCGTTTTTTAACCAATCCAGCTTAAAGGTCGCCAGTTGACACTGGGAGAGGCAGGACAAAATATATTGGTAGTATTTATCGCTACCATTGACCAAAAGGACAGAATAGGAAGGGGTCGTCATCAGTTAGCAGTTAACAGCTATCAGTTATCAGGTTCTCGCCCTGAGCGAAGTCGAAGGGTCAGTTCCCAGGCATTCGGATAACGGAACCTTACCGGCGCCGGTTCTCCTGACGCAGGCGCCACTGTTTGCGCAGTTCGTAAATCAGGCGCTTGAGCCGTAAATCAAGAGAAAAGCCCCGTTTGGCGCGAATGACTACCGTGCCGGCCACCCGGTCGTGGAGCGCCTGTTGGAAGGTCTCGTCCCCCAGCGCCAAGCCGCAATCCGCCGCCAGGGGCGCCACCAGGAGCAGAGTGGAAATAGCGTTAAGGAAATTAATATTTAAACCGACCATTGCCAGATAAGCGGCGATCCCGAGAATGCCTTCCCGTTTGCTTAAGGTTAAGACCGTGGGCAAGCGCCGCAGTTTCAGATCCGCCACTTTCAAGTCAAAGGCCCAGGTTCCTAAACTTTGCCCTTGATTAGCCTGAACCGCGACAACCCGGAGACCCCACCAGAGAGCGAGGAAGACTATGGCCTGAACAAAGCCCGTCGCCAGGGAGCTAAAAATCCAAACCGCCGTAAAATCCAAGAGGAAAGCGTAAGCTCGGCGCTCTAGGGGCGCCTTGGGAAAGGGGGACGGCTCCAGACGACTCATGGGGAGACTCCCTGGGCGGAGGCTTTTTGCTCGTAGGCTCGCCAAGTCAGATCCACCAGCCCGTTGATAATCGCCACCGCCACCGCCGGATTGCCCTTGCGGCCCGCCACGGTAATTAGGGGAATTTGGGCCGCCTTCAGGCGCTCCTTCAGGGCTTGGGCCCGGATAAAGACGGAGGGAGTCGCCACCACCAAACCGGGTTGAACCGCTTGTTTAACCACCAATTCCGCCAGCGCCTCCAGGGCGCCCTGGGAGTCGCCGATCACGAAAATTCCCTCGGGATACCGGGCCGCGAGAGTCTGTAACCCCCAGGCCGCGGGACTTTTGCCCCGTTGGGGACGGGTGATGGCTTGGGTACAGCAATAAACCGGATTGGCGAAGGTGGCCTGCAAGCGGGGGACAATGCCCGCCTGCGCCATGGGGGTATCCACAATCAAGGTTCCCCGGGAGGCCAGGGCCGCGGCGCCGAGGCTCAGCACCCGGTCGGAAAAAGACAACAGACGCAGGTAGTCAAAATCGGCGGTGGCGTAAATGACCCGCCGGGCGATTTCGTATTGGGCCGGCGCTAGGGTCGGATTGTTCGTCTCCTGGTCGATCAGCGCCAGGCTCTGGGCGTCTATCAGGTGCCAATCCATCGGCGGGGAGGGGAAAGGGGGTTCTCTCCATTATCCCCCATGGCGCCGCTTTCTTTTCCCGAAGAGCGTGGTAGAGTTGTAGGCTAAAAACTCAGCAGGGGGCGTTGACAATGGGGCGTTGGTTCAGCTTAGGCATTTTGCTGATGGGATTATGGTTTCTCAACGGAGGAACGGCGCTGGCGGAGGTTCCCGCCGGAATCACGGAAACTCAACTGCAAGCGGGGGACGCCCTGGCCCAAAAGGCCTTTGCCGCGTCTGAGGCGGGGGATTTTTCCGAAGCGGAGCGCTACTGGAGCCAGCTCATCGCCGATTTTCCCCAAAATCCCGCGGTTTGGAGCAATCGGGGCAACGCTAGGGTCAGTCAAAATAAACTGGACGAAGCCATTGAGGACTTTAATCAAGCCATTGAACTGGCGCCGGGACAACCCGATCCCTACCTCAATCGCGGCGCCGCCCTGGAGGGCAAGGGTCAATTCCAAGCCGCCATCGCCGACTATAACCGGGTTTTGGAGCTAGACCCCCAGGATCCCCTCGCCTACAACAATCGGGGCAACGCCGAAGGCGGTTTAGGGGATTGGGCCCAGGCGCTGGCGGATTTCCAAAAATCTATGGAGCTGGCGCCCAATTTCGCCTTCGCCCGGGCCAACGCGGCGCTGGCCCGCTACGAGTTGGGACAAAAACAGCAGGCCATCAAGGAAATGCGGGACTTGGTGCGGAAATATCCCATGTTCCCCGATATGCGGGCCGCCCTCACCGCGGCGCTTTGGGCCGAGGGTCAGCAGGGAGAAGCGGAAAGCAACTGGGTAGCCGCCGTGGGTATGGACGGGCGTTACCAAAACCTCGATTGGGTCAAAACCGCCCGGCGCTGGCCCCCCCAGATGGTGGCGGCGCTGGATCAGTTTCTCCATTTGCAGTAAACATCGGGCTTCGGCCCTTCGGCAGGCTCAGGACGGAGCTACGCTCAGCCCTCGCTCCCTGAGCGCAACCGAAGAACCGCCTCGATTCCCTTCCGTGCCCTGAGCGTAGTCGAAGGGCAACTGTCCCGAAATTTTTGCGAAAATTACGCCCTTACCCCCTAAACTAGCTTTAAATCCTTGGGAAAGTAACGCCATGCTCAAAAAGCTTTCGGTTTCTCTACTTGGTTTACTCCTGGCGCTGACGGCGGGCCAAACGGTTCAAGCGGAGACCGTCCTGGAAAAAGCCGCCCGCACGGGGCAACTCACCCTGGGGGTCAACTTAAACCGGGTGCCCTTCTCCTATGTCAACGATAAAAACGAACTGGTTGGCTATTCCCTCGATGTGGTCGAGTTAATCCGCAGGGAAGTCTCCAGCGCCCTAGGAAAGGAAATCCAACTGATCCGGGTCGAAGCGCCGGACGTAACGGCGGCCATTCCTAAACTGCTCACGGGGGAAATTGATCTGGCCTGCGACACCGCCTTTACTTGGGAGCGCAACCGTTATGTGGATTTCACCGTTAGCTATGGCGTCACCGGTCTGCAATTATTAGCCCAAAATAACCTGAAAGTAGAAAGCCCCGCGGATCTGGCCGGAAAAAAAATCGCCGTCGTCCCCAACTCCGTGGCTGAAAAAGCCCTGAAAGCCGTTCAACCCAAGGCGACGATCGTTCCTGTCCCCAGTCTTCAGGAAGGCGCCCAGGCGCTGAAAACCGGCAAAGTGGACGGCGTCGCCGGAGACGGCTTACTCTTGCGGGGACTGAAGCTCACCGAAGGGCTAGACAGCGCCAAACTCGTGCCCGAAAAAGCCTATACCAGTTACGGCATTGGCTGTATGGTCGCCCAGAATAATCCCGCCTTCCTCCGGTTAGCCAACCAAGCCATCGTCCGCCTAGCGGAAGGCTACGTCTTTGGCGACCCCGAACCCACGGCGCTGATCAATCGCTGGTTCGGCCCCCAGGGCGTCCTCCCCGTCGAGTCGGAACGCATCCGCTCCTTTTTTAACTTCATCCTCGTCACCCACGAACAAGTCCCTAAAACAGATAACAGATGACAGATACCAGATGACCCAAAATCTGAATCTCTGAAATCTGATCTCTGAAATCTGAAATCTGACCTATGAAAACTCCCATCGGCTGGACCGCTTTTCTGCTCGCCCTTTCCACCCTTGTCGGCGCCGAATCCGCCCAAGCGGCGACCCAAAACTCGGCGCCGGATTTAGAAGCTCGGTTATCCCGTCTTGGGGAAACCCTCCGAACCAAAGCCAATCAACTGCCCGAGGGGAATCCCAACCCTGGAGATTTGGCCCTAGGCTGGGGCAACGGCGGCGGCGGCGGTCGGGGCTTCGTCAACACCCGGCGCGGCGGCTGGGGGGACGGTAGTGGCGGTCGCGGTTTTGTCAACGTTAACCCTTGGCGCAACGGCTGGGGCGACGGCGGCGGTTTTTGGAATCGTCCTTGGCGCAACGGCGGCGGCTTTGTCAACTGGTAAACCCTAGTCAGATGACAGATGACAGATATCAGATGACCCAAAATTTGAATCTCTGAAATCTGTCATCTGAAATCTGAAATCTGCATTATGAAAACTCCTCTGGGTTGGACGGCTCTTCTGATTACGCTCTCGACTTTGACCGGCGCCGAAACGGGCCAGGCCGCTCCTGCCCAAGCGGATTTGGCGACCCGTCTGGAGCGCCTGGGAACGGTTCTCCGCTCCAAGGCCCAACAACTGCCGACAGATACGGGCGGCGCCGGGGAACTCCTCGCGGGCTGGGCCAATGGCGGCGGCGGTCGCGGCTTTGCCAACGCCCGGCGCGGCGGCTGGGGCGATGGTAGCGGCGGTCGCGGTTTTGTGAATGTGAACCCCTGGCGCAACGGCTGGGCCGATGGCGGCGGCTTTGTCAATCGCGGCGGCGGCGGTTTTGTCAACTGGTAGCGCGCCGCCTTAGCCCTCTTAGCCGAACTTAATCATCTCTCGCCCTTGCATCAAAGGATGTTCCCCGTTTAACAGCGGCTCTAGGGTGGCCCGGATGCGGGGCGCGTCCGGGGGGCAACCGGGCATAAAAATATCCACGGGAATCACTTCGTGGAGGGGGACGACTTTATCCAACAAGGGCGGCACAATGCCCGGCTCCTCCGGGAGTTGGGGGGTGACGTCGCCCAACTCCAAATAGGCGCGGCGCAGAACCGGGTCGCTCCCCTTGAGCATATTGCGCATGGCGGGGACGTTGGCGGTCACGGCGCAATCCCCAAAGGAGATGACCACCTTGGTTTTTTGTCGCAGTTCCAGCGCCAACTCCAGATTTTCTTCGTTGGCGATGGCGCCTTCCACTAGACAGACGTCCACATTTTCGGGGTATTCTTTCAGGTCGCAACCCACGGGGCTGAAGACGACTTCTACTTTCTGGGCCAGTTCCAACAGCCATTCGTCGGTGTCGAGAAAAGACATGTGGCAACCGGAGCAACCCGCCAACCAAACCGTAGCGAAGCGAATTTTAGACATGGGATTTAGGGGGTAACGAGGACGGAAACAGGGGGCAAGAAGGGTAGTAAATTAACGCCTTGCCAAGCTTGTAAAAACTCGCAAATGATCTCAGGAGTAAAAATTTGACCCCGAAAAAAGGTCAACTCCTGATAACTATTACGCAAATTCAAGAAAAAATGCAGGACATTACACTGGTCTTTTATCCCCAGGGGGCAATCAGAACAGCTCCAATTATCTGCCTGACTGGCGTACTGAATAACGGATTCGTCCGCTAGCGCCGTTTGGATAGGTTCAGTCGATAGCAACTGAAGCAACTGGGGCGGATCTTGGGCTAACTGACAAAACAGTTTGAGCGCTTGGCAGGGACGCTCAGACGGCTGACAAAGCTCGACTTTTAGGGCCAAACAATGATCGATGGCTTGAGCAAAAAGCAGTAGCGGAGGTCTAATCGGATTCATAGGCGGCTCTGACGAAGTAAAACTGACCAAGGAAACTTCTCCTGTGTAAGGGCATGGGCGGCGGGCTGAGACAGTCCTTGATTGACCACTAAATCTGATTCCCAGATCTCATGGTTTAAAAAAACTTGGTCAATCTCTGTGCCTTCGCCTTGAGCTAGACGTAGCCAAGCTTCCGCCATATCGTCATCCGGGAAAAAACCATAGACGCTCACGCCCTGACCAAAGGCATAGTTTTTGGCTCGGGCGACTTCTGTTTCTGAGTAGCCGTAACATTTAGCAATGGTAGCAATATCCTGATTCATGGCCATAATGTGATCATATTTGATCAAAGTCTTTTGCAGGATTTTGCAAACATAAGACTCTAAATGTCCCCAGCGCTCAGGCGAAGAGCACATACTCTAAATTCCCGCAGTGAGAACTACCTAGTCCATTCTTTTTCCTTGCGGGCCGTGGCTAAAAACTCCAACTTGCGACGGTCGCCTTGTTTTTCGGCGGTGGTTTCGCCCTTGTGGAAAATCGCGCCGGTGGGGCAGGCGTCGACGCACTTGCCGCAGGAGGTGCAGGCGTCTACCGTTCCCCAGGGTTGATTGAGGCCGGAGATAATCTTACACTCGGCGCCGCGGTAGGCCACGTCCCAAACATGGGCGCCCTCGATTTCGTCGCAGACGCGCACGCAACGGGTGCAGAGGATACAGCGATTGTGGTCGATGCCAAAGAAGGGATGGGAGAGATCCACCTCCCGTTTGGGAAATTGGTAGGTAAAGCGGCTGTGATCCATGCCGACGCGAATGGCCATATCCTGCAATTCGCAGTTGCCGTTGGCCACGCAGATGGCGCAGACGTGGTTGCCTTCGGAAAACAGCAACTCCACCGTCAAGCGCCGGTAGTCCTGTAATTTTTGGCTATTGGTGTGGACGACCATTTCCTCGCTGACGGCGGTGACGCAGGCCGGCAGAAGTTTATTGATCCCTTCGATTTCCACCGCGCAGAGGCGACAGGCCGCGGTGTCCGAGAGGCCGTCCAGGTGGCAGAGGGTGGGAATGGGAACCCCGGCTTCCTTGGCCGCTTGCAGGATGGTCGCGCCCTCCTGTACGGCGACGGCTTGGTCGTCAATGGTTAAGGTCACAACAGACATAGTTCTCAAGGACTCCTTAGAGGGGACAGTGGGCGGGAGACGAAACCCTGGGGTTAATCTAGGGGTTCACGGCGGTAACCGGTCGCTTCGAGTCGGCGCCTCCTCTAGGGTAGAAAATTTTCCGGCGCTCGACGCAAGTTTTCAGGTTAGGGTTGGCTAACCTTTGGGCGTTACGCCCCGGCGCCGGAGAAATCAGAGGTAAAATTTTCCTAAGCTTTGCGGACGGCGCCATCCCGCTGGCCCAAGCTTCCCTTGCCAGCGAGGACTCTGAACAATGACGGAAAACTTAACCCCTCGGGAGCGGACGGGCGGGGGCTTGCCGGTTTTACAGTATTGGGCGGAAAAGACCCTTTCCCCCCAGGGACTTAAACTATGGCAAGTCCTCAACCATAAAAGCGCCTGTTTAGCCTGCGCCTGGGGAACTGGGGGACAAAAGGGCGGTTTTCGCAACGAAGCGGGGGAGCCGTTACAGCGCTGTCTGAAAAGCGTGGAGGCGATTACCTCGGAATTAATGCCGGGGCTGGAGGGGGATTTTTTTCGGCGCCATTCCCTCGCGGAATTACAGTCGTTAACCTCTCTGGAGTGCGACCGTCTGGGGCGCCTCAGTTACCCCGTGTTATTAACGGAGGGAAGTTCCCATTACCGGCGCCTCACTTGGACGGAAGTTTACGAAATGGCGGCGACCGCGTTTAGTCATCCCCCAGAGAGCGTCGCCTCCTATAGTTCCGGGCGCTCGTCCAATGAGGCGGCCTATCTTCTGCAACTGCTCCTACGGGCCCTGGGGAGTAATAATCTAGCGGATTGTTCCGACCTCTGTCACGCCGCCTCCACGGTGGGGTTGAAACAGGTCTTTGGCTCCGGGACTTCCATGGTGAGCCTAGAGGGCCTCAAAGCGGCGGATTGCGTCGTTCTCATCGGCTCCAACGCGCCGGCAAATCACCCCCGCTTAATGAATGAACTGATCCAACTACGGGAACGGGGCGGCAAGGTGATTATTATTAATCCCCAAATCGAGGCGGGTCTGGTCAAATTCGCGTCTCCCGCTTTTCCGATTAAATCTCTCCTCCGGGGCGGCTCGGATATTTCCACCCTCTACCTACAACCCATTCCCGGAAGCGATACCGCCCTTCTTATCGGTCTGCAAAAATCCTTACTGGAGCAAAATTTAGTCGACTGGGATTTTCTCAAAAACCATACGGATAACTGGCAAGCGGTGGTGGATTACGCCCGGCAGGCCCATTGGGAGACCCTGACGGCAACCTGCGGTCTATCCCAGGAAGAAATCGAAGCCGCCGCCGCCCTTTTGGGCCACTGCGAGCGAGTGGTTTTCGCCTGGGCTATGGGGGTGACGCAACAGGCCAACGGCGTCGATAATATCCTTAGCATCGCCAATACAGCCTTGCTAACTGGGAACGCCGGCAAAGTCGGCGCTGGAACCATGCCCATCCGGGGTCATTCCAACGTGCAGGGCTTTGGCTCCATGGGCGTCACGACCCGCCTCCGCCAAGACATCGCCGAGACTTTATCGCGCCTGTTGGGAAAACCCTTAAACTTAACCGGCGGCTACGATACCCGGGCGCTGATGGACGCCGCGGAGCGAGGAGACGTTAAAACCCTCTTTTGTTTGGGGGGAAATCTTTACGCGGCTAATCCCGATTTACAACAGGCCAAGAGGGCGTTAGGGCAGATTGAAACGATTTTTTATGTAGCCACCAAACCCAATTTGGGCCACTTCCACGGTCTTGGAGCCAAAAACACCCTAATTTTGCCGGTTTTTGCCCGTTTTGAAAATCCCCATCGCACCACCGCCGAATCCGGCAATAACTTTGTGCGTTTGAACGAGTCAGGCTCTAGTCATCTCCAGGCGCCGGAGGCGGATTTAATTTCTGAAGTAGAACTCTTGACCGAAATCGCCGTTCGTATTTTGGGAACCGAGCCGGTTGATTGGCGCCGTTTACAGGACACGGGCTACGTCCGGGAATTAATCGCCCAAACCATTCCCGGTTATGAAAAAATCGCCGAACTGGAACAGACAAAGGACGAATTTACTATCTCGGGACGGATTTTTACGGCGCCGAAATTTGCCACGCCCAACGGCAAAGCTCAGATGGCCGTCGCTCCGATTCCCCGGTTAACGGCGCCGCAACCGGCGGACTTTACCGACCAGAAAAACCCCCAAGGCATGACCCTAATTTTAGGCACAGGCCGCAGTTACGGACAACACAACACCGTTGTGTATCAAGTCGGCGATAAATATCGGGGGATGCCCCACCGTCATTGTTTGCTGATGAATCCCCAGGACGCGAAACGGGCCGGTTTTCAAGAGCGCCAACGGGTGACGGTGCAAGGAGACGCGGGCAAATTGGAGAATATCGAAATCATTTTTGGCAATCTCCGGGAAGGCGCCGGTTTTATGTTTTACCCGGAAGCGAACGCGTTATTCAAAGCCAAAATCGATCCCCGTTGCGGCACCCCGGCCTATAAACGGGTTCCCGTTTGGGTTCACTAAATTATGGCGGGAAGTCCCTGTGTCCGGTTCCCCTCCTTGGAGGGGTTAGGGGTGGGTTAGTCCCAGGGTCAATACCCACCCCCCAGCCCCCTCCCAAGAGGGGGAGTTAAGCGTAACCGACAATTTTTAATCTGGATGGGGCTTAACACCCCGGTAAAGAGCGCCGACGGGGGGGGTTAGCCTCTAAATACTCCCGCAACCACTCGCATCCTTGCCGATTTAAATCTCCTAATAACTCAAAGGCCGTTTGGCGCCGCCAGGTCTGGAGTTTTCCCGTGGCCGTTAGCCCTAGAATCTCCCGGCCGTCGGCGCTGAAGTCCAACGCGAGCAAGCTTTCCCCGGCGCCGAGCCATTCCCCCCAAAGGGTTCCCTCCCTGTCCCACAACCGCAGACCCCCGTCCGCCAGGGCGCCGATCAACCATTCTCCGTCCCGACTCAGGGCTAACAGGGGCAGAGCTTGGGATTCTTGGGCGATGGTTTGGAGCAATTGTCCCTCCTCCGACCAGACCAACAGACGCCCGTCCCGACCGCTACTGTAGAGTCGGTCGCCCTGGGGGCTAAAGCGAACCTGCTCCGCCCAGTCCCGATGGGCCGGAATCCGCCATAACAGGGTTCCGTCGGCGTTCCAGAGGCTAATTTGCCCGGCGCTGTCCCCCGCGGCCAGCAGGTTTTTACGGGGATGAAAGGCGAGGGTTCTGATGGGGGTTGGGGCTTGGGAATTTTGGTTATCCGCTAACTGTTCACGGCTAACTGATATCTGATATCTGATATCTGATATCTGCTTTTTGACTAAGTCCCACACTTGAATCTCGCCGCTCCGGTTTCCCAAAGCTATAGTCTGACCGTTGGAATTAAATTGGAGGTCGTAGAGACGGGTTCCCGGAATTTCCCCCTGGGATTGCGGTTGGCCTGCTCTTGTCCAGACCTGAAGAGTATCGCCCGCCAAACCGGCGATTAAACGACCGTCGGCGCCGACCCGGAGATGGGTTAAGCCTCGGGTTTCCGGGGGAAAGGATTGTTGTAATTGACCGGAGGCGTTAACTAAGGTTAAAGGCTGGTCTTCCCGGGCCAGTAAGAGACCGCCGTCCGGGAGAAACGCGGCGCCGCTGGGGCGTTGGTTCGGAGTGGCCATCAAAGAGCGCCCCCCTTGGGGTTTAGCGCCGATGTCCCAAAGTTTCACGACCCCCTCCTCCGAGGCGGAGGCCAGTTGGGAACCCGCTAGAGCTAAGGAAAACACCGCTTCCCGGTGTCCGTATAAACGCTCTATTTTTTCTCCCTCGGCGCTCCAACGGAGGATAAGACCGTCGCTAGCGGCGGAAAATAAATCCCCCGTTTTGGGGTCGAAGAGAACCGCTGTGACAAATTCCTGGGGCAAATGACCCCGCAAGGTTCGCAGTAAGGTTCCCGACCGATTCCAGATCCGCGCTAACCCGTCGTCTCCCCCCGCGGCTAGGCGTTGACCATCGGCGCTGAAACTGAGGCTGAACAGCGCCGTATCTTTAACTCCAAATTGATTGATGAGGCTTCCGTCCCGACTCCAGAGGCGGATTTGCCCGTCCCGGCTGACGGTGGCGAGGGTCTGGCCGTCGGGGCTAAATTTAACGTCGTCGGCGGAGCGCCCATGACCGGTCAGGACTTTCAGAAGGCTCCCGTCTCGACTCCAGAGACGAGCGGTTCGATCCCGACCGCTGGAGGCTAACAGTTCCCCGTCGGGGCTGAAACTGAGGCCATAGACCGAGCCTTCGTGGCCCGTTAGGGTTTTTAACAACCGTCCCTCCCGGCTCCACAGTTTAATCGTCCCGTCCTGACCGGCGCTGGCCAAGGTTTGACCGTCGGGGCTAAAGGCTAGGCGATAGACGGCGCCGCGATGGCCCCTTAAGGTTTGCCGAAGTTGACCCCGATTGGTCCAGAGTTTAACCGTCTGGTCCCGCGATCCCGTGGCGAGGATCTGACCGTCGGGACTAAAGGCCGCGCTGGCGACGCCCTCCCGGTGCGCGGCGAGGCTGTTTTTTTCCCGAATTTCCCCCAAAATTTTCTGCAACCCCAAAAGGGGACTCGTCGCCGGGTAATCCTCTAGGGGCGTTTGGGGCGCGACTAGGGTTTGGAGTTCCCGGCCCCCTTGAAGCGCCGCGATTAACCCCGGCAGTTGCTCCGTCTCGAAGAGGCGAGCGCCGCTTTCTCCCCGCCGCTGAACCTGGGCTCCCTCTTGGGCCAGAGCCTGTCGTTGGCTGGCCAGGTAAGCTTGGCGCAGGGCGACGGCGGAGCCGAAGAGAGAAAGGGTTAAAACCCCAAAACCCGCGGCCATCAAGCGCCGGGCCCGTTGGTTAGCCTGTTTTAGAATCTGGTTGGCCGCTTCCGCGGCCCGTTGCTCTAGACCCTGGCTGGCGTTGAGGTATTGATAATCTTGGGGACTGAGGGTTTTGCCCTGGGCCCAGACCAGGGCGTCCTGAAGCGCCTGACCTCGTAATAACCGGGACTCGTCTTGATAACCCGAAGCCCGCCAGGCTAAAAACGATTCGCTGTAGGGGCGTAATTTCGCCAATTCTTCCCTGGCCCAATCGGCGCTGAAAATCTCCCGGTAGAGGCGGTTATAGACCTGTAATTGGTTATTTTGTTTGACCGCTAAGCCCGTTAAGCGTAATTCCGTTTCCTCGGCGCTGTCCTGAAAGTCAACGCCGCCCCGCTCTAAAATGTCTTGATAAAGCGCCAAGAGTTGGGGGGTTTGGGCTGGATTACGAAAGAGGCGGTCTCGGAGGGTTCGGAAATGAATCGGCTCATCCTGACTTTCCCAGTGGGTTAAAAAGTGTTTTTCGACGACGGCGTTAACGGCTTCCGTTTCCTGACCAGCGCCGATTCGCTCGCTTTGTTTTAAGACTAAATCGCAGAGTTTTTGGGTTAAAAAAGGTTGTCCCCCCGTCCAGCTTAAAATAGCTTCTAAAACCTGAAGAGGATTGTCGGCCACCGGCGCTAAACCGGTTGCTAAGGGCGCGATTTCCCCGAGGGTAAACCCCGTTAATTCAATGCCGACGCCGATATTAAAGGGAGTCTGGGTTTTATCTTGAATCAAATCCGTCGGCGCCGCCACCCCAAAGAGAGCGAAGGTCAGGCGGTTAAACTCCCGGCGCTCGGCCCGTTGGTTATAGCAATAGCGAATATAGGCGAAAAAATCGTCGAGACTAAAGGGCAAACTCAGAATTTTATCAATTTCGTCGATGAAAATATAGATCTTTTTTTCGGAAAAGTGAACCCGCAGAACTTCCTCTAAAAACTCTCCCAATTTTTGAACCGGAGAAAGGTGGTCTCGTTCCCGCAACCAAGCTTTCAGATTCCAGCTCCCGACTAAACCAAAGCCCAGAAAAAGTTGACTAATAAAGCCGTTATACCATTTGTGGGGATCGCTTTCATTCCCCAGGCTGGTGATATCCACCGAAGCGCAAAGATCTCCCTGGCTTTTCAGGCGCTCCATAGCCCGCACCCGCAGGCTAGATTTGCCCATCTGCCGACAGTTAAAGGCGTAGCAAAACTCCCCCTCCGCCAGCGCCCGCGCTAACTCTCCGTCCCCCCGACGCTCGACGTAGCAGGGATGATCGGCGCTGAGGCTCCCCCCCGCCCGGTAGGGAGAGGTCGGCGGATCGAGGGGGGGGAAAGCAGTCATCGGCTGAGCTAGAATTGTGCCTGATCGCGAGAGGATGACATAATTTTAGGAGCCGGAGGAGGCGAAGGTCTCCCATCCGGTTCTGAAGGGCAGGGGGATTAGGATAACCTGAACTCTCGACCTTTAACCGAACTCAAGTAAGCGCCGTGGCATCCTCTTATAACCCCGTCGAAATCGAACCCAAGTGGCAGCGCCGTTGGGCGGAAGCCGGTTTAGACCGGACGCCGACTCCCGGCGTTAAACCCAAGTTTTACGCCCTCTCCATGTTTCCCTATCCCTCCGGGAATCTGCACATGGGCCACGTGCGCAACTACGCCATCACCGACGTCGTCGCCCGAGTTAAGCGAATGCAGGGCTACGACGTTCTTCACCCCATGGGCTGGGACGCCTTTGGGCTACCGGCGGAAAACGCGGCCATTGAGCGGGGCGTTCCTCCGGCGGAGTGGACCTACCAAAATATTGAGCAGATGCGGCGCCAACTCCAGCAGTTGGGCTTATCCCTGGATTGGGAGCGGGAGGTGACCACCTGTTCCCCGGATTATTACCGCTGGACTCAGTGGCTCTTTTTAGAATTTTTCAGCGCCGGTTTGGCCTACCAAAAGGAAGCGACGGTGAACTGGGATCCCATCGACCAGACGGTGTTGGCCAACGAGCAGGTGGATAGCGAGGGGCGCTCCTGGCGCTCCGGGGCGCTGGTGGAGCGGAAGTTATTGCGGCAGTGGTTTTTGAAAATCACCGACTACGCGGAGCGGTTGCTGGCGGATTTGGACACCTTGACGGGCTGGCCGGAGCGGGTGAAATTAATGCAGGCCAATTGGATTGGCAAATCCGTCGGCGCTTATTTGGAATTTCCTCTGGCGGACGGAAGCGCCACCATCCCGGTCTTTACCACCCGCCCGGACACGGTTTACGGCGTCACCTATGTCGTCTTAGCGCCGGAACATCCCTTGACCTTAAAAGTGACGACCCCGGAGCGCAGGGCCGAAGTGGAAGCCTTTATCGAAGCCGTCAGCCGGGAGAGCGAACAGGAGCGGGTGGCGGAGGATAAACCCAAGCGGGGCGTTTTCACCGGCGGCGTCGCCCTTAATCCCTTTAACGGCGAAGAAATTCCCATTTTGATCGCCGATTACGTCCTCTACGAGTACGGCACCGGCGCCGTCATGGGGGTGCCGGCCCACGACGTCCGGGATTTTAAATTCGCTCGGGAAAATAACCTGCCTGTGAAGGTGGTGATTCTGCCGGACGACGCCGACAACAGCGATATTTGTCTGCTCCAGGCCTATACGGAAGCGGGAACCCTGGTGAATTCCGGGCGCTTTAACGGCATGATTTCCACTAAAGCCAAACCCGCTATCGTCGCCTACGCCGAAGAGATGGACTACGGCCGGGCCCGGGTGCAGTATCGCCTCCGGGATTGGCTCATTTCCCGGCAACGCTATTGGGGTTGCCCCATTCCTGTTATTCACTGTCCCCACTGCGGCGCCGTGCCGGTTCCTACTACGGATCTGCCGGTGGAATTACCGAAAGAGGTGGAATTTAGCGGCCGGGGCCCCTCTCCCCTGGCGAAATTAACAGACTGGGTCAACGTCCCCTGTCCTCAGTGCGGCGAACCGGCCCGGCGGGAAACCGACACCATGGACACCTTCATTGATTCCTCCTGGTATTTCCTGCGCTACCCCGACGCCCAAAACCGGGAGCGCCCCTTTGACTCGGATCTCGTTAACCATTGGGCGCCGGTGGATCAGTATGTGGGGGGGATTGAGCACGCCATTCTCCACCTGCTCTATTCCCGCTTTTTTACCAAGGTGTTGCAGGACCGGGGCTTAATCCAGGTCGGGGAGCCGTTTCAAAAACTGCTGACCCAGGGCATGGTGCAGGGTTTGACCTACAAAAATCCCAAGACTGGCAAATACGTGGTGGCCAAAGATCCCCAAACCGGCGAACTCCGCCTCGACCCCAGCGCCCCAAAAGATCCCGAAACCGGGGAACCCCTCCAGGTTTTCTACGAAAAAATGTCGAAGTCTAAATACAACGGCATTGATCCCCAGACGGTGTTAGGGAAATACGGCGCCGACACGGCCCGGATGTTCATTCTCTTTAAAGCGCCGCCGGAAAAGGACCTGGAGTGGGACGACGCCGATGTGGAAGGGCAGTTTCGCTTTTTAAACCGGGTTTGGCGTCTGGTGTCCGAGTACGCGGAAGCCCATCCGACCGTGAACCCCCCGGCGACCTTAACCAAGGCGGAAAAAGACCTGCGCCGGGCCATTCACACCGCCATTAAGGAAATCGCCGAAGATTTAGACGGCGATTACCAATTCAACACCGCCATCTCCGAGTTGATGAAACTCAGCAACGCCCTCGGCGCCGCGGATTGTCCCCAGTCCCCGGTCTATCGGGAGGGGATGGAAACCCTCTTAAAACTGCTGGCGCCCTTCGCGCCCCATATCAGCGAGGAACTTTGGGAAAAATTAGGTTATCAAGACTCTATCCATCAGCAAAGCTGGCCCGTCCATGACCCCGCGGCGCTGACGGTGGAGGAAATTAACCTGGTGATTCAAGTTTTAGGGAAAACCAAAGGAACCATTCCGGCGCCGGCCCAAGCCAGTAAAGAAGAGTTGCAGGCGCTGGCCCAGGCCTCGGAGTTGGCCCAGAAACATCTTCAGGGTAAAGAGATCAAAAAAGTGATCGTCGTGCCTGGAAAATTGGTCAATTTCGTCGTCGCCTAACCTCGGTTCCCCCCAGAATTGGGGGGTTAGGGGGGCTTAGACCCGTCCCCCCACCCTGTAAAATGCCCTTGGCGCTTTCCGGCGCCGGATTTACCCCCTATACGGAGACTAACCCCCGTGGATTTAACCCGCATCCCCGCCCAACCCAAACCCGGTTTAATTAACGTCCTCGTGGAAATTCCCGCGGGCAGTAAGAATAAGTACGAATTTGATAAAGACCTCAACGCCTTTGCCCTGGATCGGGTGCTCTACGCCTCTGTCCAGTATCCCTACGACTACGGCTTTGTGCCCAACACCCTAGCGGATGACGGCGATCCCCTGGACGGCATGGTGATCATGGATCAGCCCACCTTTCCAGGCTGTGTGATCGCGGCCCGTCCCATCGGGATGTTGGAAATGATCGACGGCGGCGACCGGGACGAAAAAATTCTCTGCGTTCCCGACAAAGACCCCCGCTACGCCTATGTCAAATCTTTAAACGATATCGCCGGCCATCGCCTGGAAGAGATCGCCGAGTTTTTCCGCACCTATAAGAATCTGGAGAAAAAGGTCACGGAAATCCTCGGATGGAAAGACGTCGAAACCGTGATGCCCCTAGTGGAGCAGTGTATCCAAGCCGGGAAAAAATAGCTATAAGCGTTGGCTTCGACTACGCTCAGCCAACGCTAGTCTCCGGTTCCCCTCCTTGGAGGGGTTAGGGGTGGGTTTGATCTCAAGGTTGGAACCCCCAACTCTTATCAATACGAGCTTTCCCTAGGAAGCTTAAGAATGTGGGTTAGCTCTCAGGTTTGGAACCCACCCCCCAGCCCCCTCCCAAGAGGGGGAGTTGTTCGCGCTAACACATCCCTGCGCCGTTAAAATGAAGGGTATCCCCATCGCAGACCGATCATGAGTCACCCGGAACAGGAACCTAATCAGAATTTATCGGATCAAGCCCTTGCCGCTGGAGCTATTGCTACCGGCGCCGCTGTGGGAGCGGGAGTTTCGGCGACAGTGGGAGGTATGGGGTTAGCGGTGGCGGGAACCGCGGTTGGTATTGGGGCCGCGCCGGTGGCCGCCGCGGGCGCGGTGATTGGCTCCGCCGCCTATGGAGCTAAAAAAGCGATTGAAACTCAAGACGCCACCGCAATCGGCGCCGTCGTTGTCGGCGCTGGGGTTGGAGCCGGGGCCTCGGCGGTTGTTGGCGGGATGGGTCTGGCTGTGGCGGGGACGGCGGTGGGCGTAACCATGGCCCCGGTAGCCGCTGTCGGCGCTGTGGTGGGCTTAGCGGGTTACGGGCTATTTAAACTCTTTGCGGGAGACCAATAGAGGGAAATTATGGCGAAAAACACGTTAAATCCCTTGCAAGTTTGGGTCAGAAAAGGCATTCGAGACGCGATTAATCAGATTAACGGCGCTGAGCCAGATCCGCCGGTTAATCCGCCTTCCCAGGGTTCGGAGTCTTGGTATCGAGACCGGCTCGCTCGGAAACTGAAGGGCAAAACCGAGGTGCAGACGCCTGCCGGGCGGATTGATATTGTGACCCAGACCGAGATTATCGAACTCAAATCCGCCCCTAATTGGAAAGCCGCTATTGGTCAGATCAAATGTTACGGGGAGTATTATCCAAACCATCGGCAACGGATTCACCTGTTTGGCGAGATTAAAGAAACCAAGCTTAAAATGATGCAACGGGCTTGCCAACAGGAAAACATCGAACTCACCTGGGAGTAATCGTTATACAGCCCGGCGCCGAGTTTTGATACCGTTAACCGAAGCGTAACCGTTGGCTTCGGCTACGCTCAGCCAACGCCCTTCCCCTATCCATTCCCCCATGACCGCTCAACCCATTCTTACCCTCCTCCGCCAGGGAGAACCCCAACCCGAAGTCACCGTCCAGGGCTGGGTCAGAACTCGGCGCCAGTTAAAAGAGTTTAGTTTTATCGAAGTCAACGACGGCTCGGCGCTGGCCAATTTACAGGTGATCCTCGATCCCAGCCTGCCGGACTACGACGCGCTTCTGCCCCGCCTCAACACCGGCGCCGGGGTGGTCATTACCGGAGAGTTGGCAACCTCTCCCGCCCAGGGGCAATCCCTTGAATTAAAGGCCCAAAAAGTGGAGGTTGTGGGGGAAGCGGACCCGGCCACCTATCCCTTGCAAAAAAAGCGCCACAGTTTTGAGTTTCTGCGAACCATCAGCCATCTGCGGCCCCGCACCAATACCCTCGGCGCTGTTTTCCGGGTGCGGAACGCCTGCGCCCAGGCGATTCATCAATTTTTTCAGGAGCGGGGTTTTCTTTGGGTTCACACACCCCTGATTACCGCCAGCGATTGCGAAGGGGCCGGGGAATTGTTCACGGTGACGACCCTGAACCTGGATCATCCGCCCCGGACGCAGGAGAATCAAATCGATTTTAGTCAGGATTTCTTTGGCAAACAAGCTTACCTGACTGTGAGCGGACAACTGGAAGCGGAAGCCCTGGCGCTTTCTCTGGGCAATGTTTACACCTTTGGCCCCACCTTCCGGGCCGAAAACTCTAACACCTCCCGGCACCTAGCAGAATTTTGGATGGTGGAGCCGGAGATGGCTTTCTGCGACCTAGAGGGGGATCAAGACCTGGCGGAGGCGTTTTTGAAGTTTGTCTTCCAACGGGTTCTAGAGACCTGCCCGGAGGATATGGCCTTTTTTAATGAGCGCATTGATAATACGGTTCTGGCCACCGCCGAGAATATCATCCATCAGGAATTTGCCCGCTTGACCTATACCGACGCCGTCGCCCTACTGGAAAAAGCCGACCAAAAGTTCGACTATCCCGTCGCCTGGGGCGCCGATCTACAATCCGAGCACGAGCGTTACCTTGCGGAAACCGTCTTTAAGCGCCCGGTGATCGTTACGGATTACCCCGCCCAGATTAAGGCCTTTTACATGCGCCTCAACGACGACGAAAAAACGGTGGCCGCCATGGATATTTTGGCGCCGAAGATTGGGGAAATTATCGGCGGCTCCCAGCGAGAGGAACGGCTAGACGTTTTGGATGCCCGCATGACCGCCCAGGGCATTCCCAGCGATAACCTCTGGTGGTATCTGGATTTGCGGCGCTATGGCTCGGTTCCCCACGCCGGTTTTGGTCTGGGCTTCGAGCGCCTGGTGCAATTTATGACGGGCATGGGCAATATCCGGGACGCGATCCCTTTCCCCCGCACGCCCCTCAACGCCGAATTTTAGAGGATGTTTGGAAAGCCCCCCTAGCCCCCCAATTCTGGGGGGAACCGGACTGAAAGTCCCCAAACTTGGGGGATTTAGGGGGCTGATTGACCCTTTTAACTCTCCTTTTAGATAATCCCCGCTTATCGATCCCATCAGAAAGACTTTTGTTAAAAAAACGTTACAAACCTTTACAAACCGGGGGGATAACCGTAATATAGGAAGTGTCAAAGCCAACGCACCTTGACAACTTCATAACAGGAATCATAAAACCATGACCACCACTCTCCAACAGCGCGAAAGCGCTTCCGTTTGGGAGCAGTTCTGTCAGTGGGTGACCAGCACCAACAACCGCATTTATGTGGGCTGGTTCGGGACTCTGATGATCCCCACCCTCTTAACTGCCACCACCTGCTTCATCATCGCCTTCATCGCCGCTCCCCCCGTCGACATCGACGGTATCCGGGAACCCGTTGCCGGCTCTCTGCTCTACGGCAACAACATCATCTCCGGCGCTGTTGTTCCTTCTTCCAACGCCATCGGCCTGCACTTCTACCCCATTTGGGAAGCCGCCTCTCTCGACGAGTGG
>WGLZ01000084.1 GCA_016471375.1 Cyanobacteria bacterium RI_101 | reverse complement strand
GTTTCGGAATTGGAGTTTGTCATAGCTCAGGACAACACTGGTTAAAAATAGCAGGAGGGTCGCCAGAACGGCGATGAGGGTTTGAAGGTCAAACATGGCGCTCTCAGTCCAGCGCCTTTATTTTAGTCTAACAGCGCCGGCGCCGGGACAAGCGCCGTTAAGTCGCCACAGCGCCGAAAGTACAAAATATTAAAATGGCTTGACTACAAAATTCAGCGCCGACGCCAGACAAGCGCCGTTAAGTCGCCACAGCGCCGAAAGTACCAAATATTAAAATGGCTTGACTACAAAATTCAGCGCCGGCACCGGACAAGCGCCGTTGAGCCGTTACAGCGCCGAAAGTACAACGAATTAGAATTTTTTAACTGCAAATTTCAGCGCCTTTATTTTAGCCTAACAGCACCGGCATTGGACAAGCGCCGTTGAGGGATGACGGCGTCGGCAATTTTTGTGTCCTATCAATTTTATGGTCTCTTGACCTATTATCAACCGCTCACGGATGATCAGTTTCGCCAACGGATGATTTTTCCTTTGTGGGATTTACACTGTGTTAAGTGTGAACGCGCCGGCTTTCTGAGACCCAAGGTAGAATAAGCGGCCGGTCTGAGTCGGTCAAAAAAAAGACAAGCGGTCGGCGCTTGTCTGGAGAGGTAGGTTATGAAGTTCGAGAGAGAAGGATTAATCTTGTTTTCTATCCATCTATAGCATTTTCAAACGAGACGTAAACGCCAGCCACTCCAAAACCCGGACGGACAAAGAGCCAGCAGGGAATTTGTCCATGACTCACTTGTAGATGCTATAGAAAAGGAAAGATGGATGAGGTAAGTGCTGTCACCCAAAACTATTGACGACTAACATTAACCGTGGTTGTACAAGCAACGGATAATCCTGCTGAAGGGTTCTGGTAATTAGATTTGCTGTTATTGCCATTACCTACAGATGTTGCAACTGAAATTTGTCCACCTTGGGTGTTCCATGTGCTGGGAATCTGGTTAGCTTTCTTGTTAAGATAGTTGGGAATAGTACACATCGCAACTGGCGATGGAACAACAGACGGCACTACAGATGGAAGAACAGAAGGTACTACAGACGGAACAGGTGAGGGATTGACCGGTGCTGTAGTTGGACTAGTGGTAGGTGTTGTAGTCGGTGTCGGTGTGGGAGAAGACGCAGCGACAACAAAAGGTGGCGGGCTACTTTCTTCATCCAAACTTCCCCAAGACGAACCAGAACCTAACTTAGGAAGTGTGAAAGGAGTTGAAGTAGTGGGCGGACGTAGTTCGCTGGGAACAGTACTCCAAGCCTGAGATTGCACCAGAGCAAGCTTGCCGTTGTTAGAGCCGCAACTCCCAATTTTACCGAAGCTTTTGACAATGAAGGTGCCATAGAAATTGCCGTTTCCTGTTTTACCCAGGGCGTAGTTAGGGGCTAGAACATAGGCATCGACTTGGCGGTCGCTGTTCCCATTCATGCAAATTTCACCAGTGGAGTTCATACCAAAAATTTGCAAATTGGTAGGCTCACATCCAGCAGTATCTTTACATTTACTATTAACTTCAGTGGTTTTAGGGATATCTCCATTAAGGTAAATCCTGTATTTCTTATTACCAGTGTGGTCAATAGTTAAATCACCAAGATCACCAGTCGTTTGATAGTAGTAGTACCCGTCTGCGGCGGGCGTTTCCACGACACCTCCTACAGTCCGAGGTAGACTAGCTGAACCACTGAGCGTATACGCAGTAACTCCAGCAGGGATAGGCGGAATTGAGGGCATAGGATTAGTCGCCCTGGCTGCTGTAAAAGGCCCAGCGGCGCGAGCTTGCTGAGCGGTATTCAGCGCCGTGATGTAACTGTTGCTGATCGTTCCAGTACAATCGCTGATCAGAATATTGGCGTCAAAAGTCCCGGCGCTATCGTTGTAAGAACTTTCAGGCTTACTGAGGTCGTTGACGCCGCCTTCTTTAACCCATAGCCCTGGCGCATTCCCACTTACAGCCGGAAACGGGGAAGAAAGAGTGGCAGGCGCTCCGGTAATCGGCATTTCTAAGGAAATCGTCGAGCTACCTTTATTTCCGGGAGCGCGTCCCCGGACGATGAGTCGAGCGGCGGCGCCGGAGGAGCCGGGAAGAACGCCCGCTGTGCCGCTGTAATCGTAACGAATGAGTTTAAAAGAACCCTTTGCAGAGTTATTGGAATCTAGAGGCTCAAACGCAGTTGCGGTGCTCAATGAGCTAGCTAAATTGTAGAGTTGCCGTAACTCCTGTTTAATTGCGGTTTCTTTGTTAGCGATTTGGGTAGAAGTCGGCGTACTAAAGGTACAGATATCGCTTCCGCTGGCTTGTTGAGCTTGGGAGGTCGCTAATTGAGTCACATAACTTTGTAGCGTTGAGTCACTGATGGTTACAGAGTTGGAACCGCTGGGAGCCATGACGGTAGCCCACTGATCTACCGGATATAGCGCTAGGAATTTGGTCGTATTTAAAAGATTTTGCACCCGGGCTACCCCCGCTTCCGCCGCCGCGTTAGCTTCAGCTTTGGCTTTCTGAGAAACGACTTTATTGTTATCCTCCATGCCCTGGATCACCATGGTCGCGCCGACGACGGCGATCACAAGGCCGACCATCATTACCATCGGCAGAGCGAAGCCCCGCTGGCGCCGGGTCGACGCGTAATTTAGCAGATAGAATCGAAACTTAGCGTTCATCAGCCCTTCTCCAAAATCGAACTCTAAAATTAACCTACCCTTTTAGTGTAGGGAAGATGTCTCTCCGTGGCTGTGATATTCATTACGGGTATTTAGTGATCTTAATCACACCCTATCTCTAGTCAAATCACACCCGACGCCTAAGTAATCAAAACTCGACCAGCGCTGTTGACCATACCAGACTGACGGAGGGCGAAACTTCGGCGCTTTATCAATGCGGCGCTGTTGAGGCAACGGGTTTGGTATGATAGGTGGCGCTTGCCCCCATCCCCAGCGAATTATGTACTATTTGCCCGAACCGCCCTACTTTCTCGTCTTCGTCGGCCTCTTCATGGGGATTAGCTGTGGCCTAGCTTTTGAAGCCACCCTTAAACAAAAAGTCAAAACCTGGCTCAACACCCCCGATAGTAGTTTAAGAGACCTTGATTTACAACTCCCCTTCTTCGGAATTTGCGTCGGCGTTTGCGTTTTCCTCGCCTCCGGGGTCGAAATTTTCCTCGGCAATCCCTGGTTTTCCTACGGACTCTCCCTACCCATCACCTTCTTTATCGCCGCCCTCGTCTGGCGCCAACTAGATAGCCTGCTGGGGCAACTCAAAGCCGGCGGCTCCAAAGCCATCGACCTCGACGTTTTTTAGACGGGTTAAATTCCCCTCCTCTGGAGGGGTGGCAGGCGTCAGCCTGACGGGGTGGTGAGACTACGCCACATTAACAGGAGGGAGAAACTTCGGCGCAGACAAACCACTCTTCTCCTACAGGGCATAAAAAATTGACCACCCCGCCCCTGACGGGGCGCCCCTCCACGGGAGGGGAATCATAGCTGGAACTTGTCGGAGCTAAAACCACAAAACTATGGCCATGTTCTCCTGGGAAACCGAACTTAGAGACTTAGCCGCAACCCAGGCGCTGGGCCGAAAATTGGCGGAAATCCTAACGCCGCCCCTCGTTCTCCTCCTCAAAGGCGACCTCGGCGCCGGTAAAACCAGTTTGATTCAAGGGCTTGCTCAGGGCTTAGGCATTAGCGAGCCGGTGGTCAGCCCCACCTTTGCGCTCATTAACGAATACTACGAAGGGCGCTGTCCCCTCTACCATCTGGATCTTTACCGCCTTTCCCCCGCGGAAACCGAAGCGCTTTACCTAGAGCAATACTGGGACGGAGCCGACTATCCCCCCGGCTTTGTCGCCATTGAATGGCCCGAGCGTCTGGGGCAACCGCCGCCGGTTTACCTCGAAATTGAACTCGCCCCGCTGGGAGATGGACGCAAAATTAGCCTCCGCTGGAGCGGAGCGCCGAAAGAAGCCCCCGACCTAACGGCGCTGGGGCGAGTCTAAATAGTCGGCCCCAATTCGCTACACTAGAAAGAACTTTTTTCGGGGAAGGGCGCCGACGAAAAACCTCCCCCACTACTCGTAATCGACCCCTATGACCCTAGGCTTAGACCCCGACCGCCAACCGCAAAAATCGCCCCCCAACGAAAACCCTTGGCTGGAACTGGGCAAAACCCTGGTCACCGCCGCTATTCTCGCCTTCGGTATTCGCACCTTTGTGGCGGAGGCCCGCTATATTCCCTCCTCTTCCATGGAGCCGACCCTGCAAATTAACGACCGTCTCATTATCGAAAAGGTCAGCTACCGCTTTCAGGAACCCCAGCGGGGGGATATTGTGGTCTTTAATCCCACCCAGGCGCTCCTGGAGCGGAACTACCGCGACGCCTTTATTAAACGGGTGGTGGCGATTCCCGGAGACACCCTAGAGGTCGCGGGGGGGAAAGTGTTGCTCAACGGCAAACCCCTAGAGGAAGATTACATCGCTCAACCGCCGGACTACGACTTTGGCCCCGTCACCGTGCCCCCGAATCAATACTTGGTTTTAGGCGATAACCGCAACAATAGTTTCGACTCCCATTACTGGGGCTTTGTGCCCAAGGAAAAGCTCATTGGCCGAGCCTTTGTCCGCTTTTGGCCCTTTACTCGGGTCGGTCTCTTAACCGAAGACGGAACGGCGCTGGCGCAACCCCCTAGCAGATGACAGTTATCAGATTACAGATATCAGGTAACAGGTAACAGTTATCAAGTCGAGCGAGCCGAAGTGAATCGCAAGTAGGCTCCAGTTAACGCCCCCCTTTCCAAGGCTACCGTGTACACAGATCTACCCATCAGCCTCGTTTTGCCCCCCAACTTTGGGGGGAGTTCGGAGCCTTTCTGAGTTCAAAGTCCCCCAGAATTGGGGGATTTAGGGGGCGAGATCAGGTTAATGGCAAAACCAAAGACTTGTGTGTACACCGTAGCTTTCCAAGGGGGGTTGGGGGGATAAACATTTGATTATGTTCAACACGCACTTAAGTTTTTAATACTAAATAACAGTTATTCGGAAAAATACTCTCCTTACTCCTATGTCCTATCTCATCGCCGTCCTTCCTGACCGTATGCAAGCGGAGGAAGCCTACACCGTCCTCGAAAAAGCGGGCGTTAATCCCCAATTCCTCGCCATTTTAGGCGCCGGCTATCGGAGCGCCGACGAGTTTGGCTTGCTCGACCCCTGGGAAACGGCGAAAAAACGGGCGGGCCTGATGGCGCTCTGGCTGGTGCCCTTCGGGTTCGGCGCCGGCTACGCCTTTAACCTGATCACCGGACTCCATACCCTCGACTGGGCGGGGGAACCGGGCAATCATATCGTGGGGGGACTCCTCGGGGCCATTGGCGGCGCTATGGGCAGTTTCTTTGTCGGCGGCGGGGTGGGTTTCGCCCTGGGGAGCGGCGACGCTTTACCCTACCGGAATTTGCTCAAGGCGGGCAAATATTTAGTGATCGTGCAGGGGCCGGAATCCCTCCGCAATCAAGCGGCCCGGTTGCTGAAACCCCTGAAACCGGAAAAAATCCAGTCCTATAGCGACCCAGACCAAGATTACGCCTAGAGCGCCGACTCCCAGTATTGTCTCCGCCGTCCTCAGGAGAAAAAGCCTGCTTCGCCCCGGGGAAACTGAGCCATAATGGCCGGTAAAGCAGTAATAGGGGAGGCGCCTATGCAATCCAACACCACTTGGCCGGAGTTAATGAACCCCTGGAGCAAACTCTGGCTAGAGACCGGAACTCAAGCCTGGCAAACCTGGCGGGACTGCCTCGAAAAGACCGGCGCCGGCGCCTTCCCGCCCCTGACCCAGAAATTACAGGAAAACCAAGCGACCTACTTTAACCTCCTGCAAGGCGCTTTCCAGACCTGGCAGGCCCTCTGGCCCAAGGTGGAAGCGGGGGAAAACGGTCAGACGGTCATTAATCAATATTTGCAAGAAATCCAGCGCCAGCTTCAGGGATCCGGGCAAGCCGTTCAGGATCTCCAGCAATTGTGGCAGTTGTACGCCCAGGAAGCCCAAAAACTGAATCAACTCTGGCTCCAGGCGGCGCTGTCTTCCCTCCAACCCCTGAGCCAAGTCCAACCGGGGCAAAGTCAGCCCTGGATTGAGTTGAATAATTTGTACTGGAATTTGCTCTACGAAGAAAGCTTTGGCAGTTTGACCCGCAGTCCCATCCTCGGCCCCAGTCGGGAGATTAGCGCCAAACTCTTGCAGGGCTTTGACAGTTGGACGGCGCTCTACCGGGCGACCACGGATTACCAACTTCTCTTGGGACAGGTGCAATATCAATCTCTTGAACGTCTTATGGCGGAACTCGTTCAACGGGCCCAACAGGGAAAAACCCCTAAAGACTGGCGGACATTTCAACAGGTCTGGAGCGAAACGGCGGATCTCGTCTTTGAAACCGCCTTTTGTCAACCGGAAAACCTGAAAATTCGCGGGCGCTTTATCAACAGCCTGAACCGCTACCGACTCTGCCAACAGGCGCTGATGGAGGAAGGGTTAAAGCAGATGAATCTGCCGACCCGAACGGAGGTGGACGAAATTCATCAAACGATTTATCAGCTTAAAAAAGAAGTCAAGGCATTGAAACAGCGCCTAGCGGTCTATGAACCGTCCGCCCTTTAGCGCCGATTGTTTACTCTTTACCCGGATTAGAATAATGTTGCCCTTTTTAACCCAAATGCGTCTGGAAGAAGCCACCCAGGAAACCGTCGCCTTGACGGAAAAACTCCTCAAGGGGATTGAAAACCTCAGCCAACTGACGGAAGCGGATATTCAAATTGGAGTCACGCCCAAGGAAGCGGTTTACCAAGAGGATAAAATCACCCTCTATCGCTTTCAACCCGTAGTGGAAAATCCCCTCCCTATCCCGGTTTTAATTGTTTACGCCCTAGTGAATCGCCCCTATATGGTGGATCTCCAGGAAGGGCGCTCCTTGGTGGCCAATTTACTGAAACTGGGCGTCGACGTCTATCTGATTGATTGGGGCTACCCCAGCCGGGGCGACCGTTGGCTAACCTTAGACGACTACATTAACGGGTATTTAAACACCTGCGTCGACGTCATTCGCCAACAACGGGGTTTGGAGAAAATTAACCTCCTCGGCGTTTGTCAGGGGGGCACCTTTAGCCTCTGTTACAGCGCCCTGTACCCGGAGAAAGTTAAGAACCTGATTGTCATGGTGGCGCCGGTGGATTTCGACCAGCCCCAAACCTTATTGAACGCGCGGGGCGGTTGCGAACTCGGGCCCGAGGCGGTGGACGTGGATCTGATGGTGACGGCGCTGGGGAATATTCCGGGGGACTATTTAAACTTGGAATTTTTAACCCTCAAACCCCTCCAGTTAGCCTATCAAAAATATTTAGATATGCCGGAGATTATGGAGAGCGAAGCTAAACTGCTCAACTTTCTGCGCATGGAAAAATGGATCTTTGACAGTCCCGACCAAGCCGGGGAAGCCTACCGTCAGTTTATGAAGGATTTTTATCAGGGCAATAAACTGATTAAAGGAGAAGTGAGGATCGGCGACCGACGGGTGGATTTAAAAAACGTCTCCATGCCGGTCTTAAATCTCTACGCCGAAAAAGACCACCTCGTAGCGCCGGCCTCTTCCTTGGCGCTGGGGGATTATTTAGAGAACTCGGATTACACGGTTCAATCCTTCCCCGTGGGTCATATCGGCATGTACGTCAGCGGTAAAGTGCAAAAAGACTTGCCCCCGGCCATCGCCCAATGGCTGGAGGCCCGACAATAAACCGCCCTTTTTAAGAAGCCAGATGAGCTTGGACAACCCCCGTTAGGCGCTCTGTCCAACGCTCCGCCGCTTGGGGGCAGGCGGCTTCCACCATCACCCGAATCAGGGGTTCCGTCCCCGAGGCCCGCACGAGAACCCGCCCCTCCTCTCCCAGATCCCTTTGGGCTTGGGCGATGGCCTGTTGTAGCGGTTCGCAATCCTGCCAGCGCCGTCGGCGCTCTCGGTCTTCCACACGCACGTTCCGCAGAAGTTGGGGATAGGGATGAAAACTTTCCTCCAGCAGTTCCGCGAGGGACAGTCCCGACTGTTTGACCAGCGCCGTGAGATGAAGCGCCGCCTGAACCCCGTCCCCGGAGAAACTATGGTGGTGGCAGATAATATGGCCCGATTGTTCGCCGCCTAACATGGCGCCGGTTTCCCACATCTGGGCCTGAACGTGTTGGTCTCCCACCGCGGTGCGGTGCAGGCGGCCCCCTAATTTCTGCCAAGCTCGCTCAAAGGCTAGATTAGCCATGACGGTGCTAATGATTAAATCCTGGGGTAAATGCTCCCGTTCCTTCAGGGTTTTGCCCCAAAGATAGAGAATATAATCGCCATCCACGGTTTTGCCCTGGGCGTCCACCGCCATGACTCGGTCGGCGTCGCCGTCAAAGGCGAATCCCAGATCCGCCCCCTGACTTCTCACCGCTTCTTGCAGAGCGCCTAAATGGGTGGAGCCGCAGTTGACGTTAATTAAATCCCCGTTGGCCCGGTCGTGGAGGCAGACCGCCTCGGCGCCCAGCGCCCGGAAAATCTGGGGAGCCACCGCCACCGAAGCGCCCCAGGCGAGATCGAGAACCACCTTGAGGCCGGTGAAATCGAGGCCCGGAGGCAGACTCTCCAGCAAAAAATCTTGATAGGTCTTCACCCGTTCCGGCGCCGACACGAACTGTCCCCAATGACTGGGCCCGGAGGACGAGACCCCGCCGCTTCTCAGCGCCGTTTCTAGGGCTTGGGTTTGCTCCCTTCCCAATTTCAGCCCCTCGGAATTAAAAAATTTAATGCCATTATCTTCCGGGGGATTGTGGCTAGCGGAAATCATCGCGCCTCCCGCGGCGCCGCTCTGGCGAGCGAGATAAGCCACGCAGGGGGTGGGGCATAACCCTAGGCGCCAAACCTCTAGACCGGCGGAGGCGAAACCGGCGGCCATCGCCATGGCCAACATATCGCTGGAGTTGCGGGAATCCTGCCCAATAATCACCGGCCCGGGATTAGCGCTCTGAGAGCGCCAAATTTGCCCGGCCCAAAAACCCAACTCCAGGGCCAAGGGCGCCGTTAAGAGTTCTCCCGCTTTGCCGCGAATGCCGTCGGTGCCAAACAAGGGCGTTTGAGGCAGGTTCAATTTTCCCGACCCGGCGTTAATCATACCCAAAACTTCCCACACACAAAGACAGTCGTAACTATAGCCGGTTTCAGGCGAAATGAACATCAGTCGTTCTGGCGGCGACAACGCTCTATAAAGAATCGCAACAATTCAGAGGCGTCTCGGGGAAAAATCCGTTACTTTAGAAAAAACCGGCGCTAATGTCTAGACAGTCCCCTTTTTCAGACTTTTTTCTGAGTTTTGGGTTCCCCCGGCGCCGATTTCAGCGACCTAAAAATCCCCTTCTCCCCAAAGATCATGCTATTCCCCTTGAAAGCCCTACTTAAACCCGCCCTGATTGTCAGTTTGATTGTCATGCTCGTTTTCGGCGCCAGCCTCCCCGCCGAGGCCGCTAGAAGCGGCGGCAGAATTGGAGGCGGCTCCTTTCGGGCGCCAAGCCGAAGTTACAGCGCCCCCAGTCGAGGCTATTCCTCCGGGGGAGGAAGCGTCGGCTATGGCGGCGGCGGGGTCGGCTTTCCCCTCATTCTCCCCTTTCTCGGGTTTGGGGGTTTTGGCAGTCTCCTCAGCATTATCGTCGTCATCGCTATCGCCAATATCCTGATGGGCGCCCTGCGGGGGGCGGGAGGCGGCTCCATGGGGGGCAACGCCCTGGAAAGCGATAATCCGCCGGTGAGCATTGTCCAAATTCAGGTGGGACTCCTAGCCAGCGCCCGGGAGTTAAAGAAAGAACTGGACGACTTGGCGCTCAGCGCCGACACGGGCACCCCCGAGGGCCGGGCGGCGGTTTTACAGGAGGCGGGTCTAGCTCTGCTCCGACACCCGGAATACTGGGTTTACGGCTCCTGCGATAGCGATCAGGGCCTCCTATCGGCGGCGGAAGCTAAGTTTAATCAACTCTCCTTGATGGAGCGCAGTAAATTCAGCGCCGAGACCCTGACCAACGTTAACAATCAACTGCGCCAAAGCCAACAAAAATCCTTAACCGGGGACGCCGCGGAATTAGCGGCTATTCAGAACGGCGGCGGCGACTACATTCTCGTCACCCTCATCGCCGCGGCGCTGGGCAATCTGACCACCAAACCCGTGAACGACTCCAGCGACCTCCGTCAGGCGCTCCAGTCCCTCAGTAGCGTCGGCGCCGACCGGTTATTGGCCGTGGAAGTGCTCTGGACTCCCCAGGCGGAGGGAGACACCTTAACTCAGGACGACATTATCGCCGCTTATCCCGATTTAAAGTTGGTTTAAGCGCAGATGAATCGGGCCGTTTCCTAAACCGTTAAAGTCCTCGCAGTAGTATAGGTCTATGTCCAGACGAAAAAAAGTCTTTCCCTGCGGTCACAAGGGCTACGGGCAAAAGTGCCATTTTTGCGACCAAAAACAACAGGTGTTCGAAGAAAAAAAACAAGAAAAGGAATTGTGGCAGGCCACCTTCGCCGCCGATCCCATCGATCTGCGTCACCTGCCTAAAAACGTGGTTCTCAAAGCTCGACAAATCCTGGAAGGTTTGGCCAACCGTCAAGATTACCGGGACTTCCACGGCAAGCGCCTACGGCACGACCGCTTTGTGATCAGCATTCCCGTGACCCGCAATTACCGCCTGATCTGCCGGGACCAGGGCAGTTTCCTGATCCCGGAAGAGATTATTTCCCACGAAACTTACAACGTCTGTAAGCCGGGGAATTAGAGGAGGTTAGCTAGGGGCCTTGTTGTTTGCCCTCATCCCCTTCGACTGCGCTCAGGGTATCGCCCGGCCCCTTCTCCCAGAACGGGAGAAGGGGAGTCAAAGTCCCTCTCCCATTTTGGGAGAGGGATTAGGGTGAGGGCTTCAGAGATCGCTCCTGTTATTGAGGATTTTCAGTATCGGTTAACCGCTCGGCGGAGTCCCGGAGCGTTTGTCCGGCGGATTGGGCCGTGTCCCCAATTTGTTCCCCGAGGTTAACGGCGCCTTCCGTCAGGTTTTCGCCGGTGGAGCGAACCGCCTCGGCGCCGCCGGAAACCGCCTCTTTCCCTTTTTCAAAGAGACCGCCGAGGAAGTCCGTCGTATTTTCCAGCAGGTTTTGACCGCCTTCAGCGCCGCGTTCGCCCAGATTAACGGCGCCTTCCGTCAGGTTTTCGCCGGTGGAGCGTACCGCTTCGACGCCGCCGGAAACCGCCTCTTTCCCTTTTTCAAAGAGACCGCCCGCCAAGGCCGCGGCGCCGCCCAGAAGACCCGCCCCGCCAACCGCCAAGGCGGGGTTAACGCCCCCCCCAGAAGTCGGCGCCGGAAAATGAATATGGGTGGATTTCGCCAGAGACACCCAACGCCCGTCGGCGGCGGTATAGCCAATCTCCGCCAGGTAATCCCGGTCGGGAGCGGTAATGGGAACCTGCCGGTCGGGGTCGCCCAGGGCGACGGCGTATTCCTGAACGCTGTGGGCGGGTTGGACATTGAGGTCGATGCCCGTGACGTCATGGATTTTTAACGTCAGTTCTTCCACGCCCTGGGCTTTCAAACTCGCTTCGTCCGCTTCGGCGATTTCCCAATAGGCGTAGGCCGACTCGGCGTCCCGCGGCGCCAAAATAATCCGGGTAGGTTCGGGTTCCCGGCGCTCCGATTGCCCTAAGCCCAAGCCCGCGGCGGCGCCTAGCCTTAAAGCTCCGGCGCCTAAACCGGCGGCCAGGGGAATAGCGGGGTTAACGCCGGCAACCGGCTCTAGGTCGGGAAGGGAGGGATTAACCGGGGGCAAAGGCGCCGGGGCGGGAATATCCGCCTCGATTTCGCTCCAAGGCTCAGATGGGATAACGGCTGGGTTCGCTGAAGCCGTCGGCGCCGAAACAACGGGTTCGCAGGCCGGCACCCGGACAGGAGCGGAAGTCGCAATGGGCAACCACTCCCCGGAGGCCTTCACATAGCCCAGTTCCGCTTTGTAGTCCCGGTCGTCCCGCTCGATGGGGAGATGATAATCCGGCTCGTTGTGTTTCACTTCAAAGGCTTTGAAGACCGGCGTCTGGGGATTATCGGTGACGTCGTAAAGGCGTAGGGACAATTCTTGTCCGCCCTGATCCCGTAACGACTGAAGGCGGCTCTGGGGAACCTCCCAATAGGCGTAGGCCTGACGGCAGGAGCGGGGCGTTAGGATAATCCGACTACTATCGGCGACGGCCCCGGCGGCGCCGGCCAAAGGAGCCGCGGCGGGTTCTTTTTTACCCAGAAACCAAGCCAACAGTCCCAACAAGGGGAGCAAGGCCAACCAGGGCAACCAGCCCGGCGCTCCGCCTTCGCCCGCGGCCGGCGCCGTCGGCTCGGAGGTCGCGGCGGGAGCCGTTTCCGCGGGGGCGGTCTCTGTCGGCGCCGCCGCTACCGCGTCGCCGCAAAACTCGGCGGAAACCACTTTTTCCTCGGCGGCGTAGTCCGTGGTGTTGGCGTAACACAGATAGGCTTTCACCTGGGGGGAAGGGTTAGGCCCTTTAAAGGCGTAGGCCAAAGGTTGAGAGAAGGGATAGCGGGGATCGCTGGGCAGAACTTTATTCATGGGGACAATTTTCACGTCCTGCCGGTCTTTCACCTGATCGATGATGGCGTAGCTCACGCCGTTTTTACCTAGCTTTTGAACCACCATATCGGTATTATCTTCCGTCACCGTTTCGGCGTTGCTTCCCGTTTTCAGAGGGGCGCTTTGGAAAATGGGATAGGTGCCGAAGGAGCGCCGAGTGTCGCTGGTTTCGGGACGATCCACCACCAGAATTTCCCCGGCCTCTCCGCCGACCTCCGACCAGTTTTTAATTTCTCCCCGGAAGATCTGCGCGAATTGCTCTAGGGTGATGTCCGCCACGGGATTTTGAGGCGAAACGATAATGGCGATTTTGTGGCGGCTAATGGGCGCCTGTTGTAGCCCTCTGGCTTTTTCCGCCTCCGTCAGGGGTCGGCCGATGGCGGCCAGGTCGGTTTTGCCCGCCTCCAGCGCCGCAATGGCTTCGTCCGTCGTCGTTTGGGCGCTGGTCACCGTCGCGCCGGGATATTGTTTTTCAAAGCCCCCCTTGAGGGTTTCGGTAACGACTTGGAGGCTCTCGGAGCCGTCAATTTTAATCTGGGCGCCGCTGGGAAGGGAGGGAAGCGGCGCGGGGGCCGTTTGGGCGACGGCGCGCCTCGGCGCCGATAGTTCTCCCAGGGCGGGGGAGAACGCTAGAAGCAATCCTAGGGTTAGAGAAGAAAACTTAGAAATTGTCATGTTAGTCCGCTGATTTCAAAGGAGTCAAATTTAAAACCCAGTTTAAAACTAGATAGACGCTAAAATATCACCAACCGGCAGGGTCTCGGTCACAAACCCGTCTCTTAATCCCGCCCTCAAAGATTCGGCTTTCAGAACTGCCCTGCGATCAAGATCGGGACCGCGGCGCCGGAAGCGTCTCAGTTTTATCAGTTTATTCGTTTGTCTTCATCCCCCAACTCAGGAGAAACCCCATGACTCCCGCCCTCTACGAAGCCGACTTCAACCTTTGGATTGAAGAAACCGCCAAAACCCTAAAAGCTGGCGACTTCGGGGCCTTAGACCTAGAAAACCTGATTGAAGAGATCGAATCAATGGGACGAAACAACAGACGGGAAGTACGGAGCCGCTTAATCGTCCTTATGCTCCATCTGCTGAAGTGGAAATATCAGCCCGAGAAACAGAGTAATAGCTGGATCTACACCATCAAGGAGCAAAGACTACAGCTCAGGCTCATCATGGAGGACAGTCCAAGCCTCAAGCCTTTTGCGGAGGATGTTCTCGATAAGTGTTATCAGGAAGCCAGGAAAGAAGCCATTGAGGAAACCAATCTTCCCGCCTCTGTCTTGCCCCTAGAGCGCCCTTTCACCCAGGCGGAAATTCTCAGAACCGGTTGGTTTCCCTCTCCAGAGTGAACAACTTGTCCAGTTTCATTCATTTCATCCCCTAGGCGACCAGCGGCGCCCTTGCCCTCTTCCTCCCCCAGCCAAAAGTAAATAATTGCTAAGCCAGAGGGGCGATAACGATCCGAAGCGTCGTCCTATCGCTATGGTAGTATTCTAGACAATGCCATCCTCAAAGATTACGGAACTCCCTATGAGCGACACCCCCCAAGTTACCGACGCTAGCTTCAAACAAGACGTGCTAGATAGCGATCTCCCCGTCCTCGTTGATTTCTGGGCTCCCTGGTGCGGTCCCTGTCGCATGGTCGCCCCGGTTGTGGATGAAATCGCTCAGCAGTACACTGGTCAGGTCAAAGTCGTCAAACTCAACACCGACGAAAATCCTAACACCGCTAGCGAGTACGGAATTCGCAGTATCCCCACGCTCATGATTTTCAAAGGGGGACAACGAGTGGACATGGTCGTCGGCGCCGTTCCCAAGACCACTCTGGCCCAGACCTTGGAAAAATACCTCTAACCCCTGGCCGCTCGGCTCGGCGCTGAGGTTGGTCCGAGGCGAGGCGTCTAACGAGTCCCCAACATCCAAGGGGGACTTTATTTTTTGGCTACTGGATAAACCCATGGTTCCCGCCGACGCGATTCCCCTAGAAAATCTACGTTACGACTCCCAGGGTCTCCTGCCCGCCATCGCCCAGGACTACCTGGACGGAACCGTGCTGATGTTGGCCTGGATGAGCGCCGAGTCTTTGCGCAAAACCCTAGAAACGGGGGAGGTTTGGTACTGGAGCCGCTCCCGTCGGGAACTCTGGCATAAAGGCGCCACTTCGGGCCATTTCCAAAAATTGCGGGGCATTCGCTACGACTGCGACAGCGACGCCTTGTTATTAACGGTGGAACAGATGGGGGACGTCGCTTGCCATACGGGGGAGCGCAGTTGCTTTCACCAAATTGACGCCCAAAAACAGGCGCCGCCCGCGGACATGCTCACGGAACTCTATCGGGTTATTTGCGACCGCCGGGACCAGCCCCAGGAGGACTCCTACACCTGCCGACTCCTAGCGGGGGGGAGCAATAAAATCCTCAAAAAAATCGGCGAGGAAAGCGCCGAGGTGGTCATGGCCTGCAAGGATCAAGACCCGGCGGCCATCGCCTCGGAAGTGGCCGATCTCTTTTACCACACCCTCGTGGCGCTGGCCCATCAGGGCGTGGAGTTGCGGGACGTTTACGCTCGCCTGGCCCAACGCCGGGGAAGCGGGCCAAGCTAAGCAAAAGAGCCTATAATCTTTTAGAAAAACGCCGGAGCGCCGAATCTCGTGTTTGTTCTCAACGGTTACGAATACCTGCTGGGCTTTTTCTTTGTCTGTAGCCTAGTGCCCATTCTCGCCCTCACCGCCTCTAAGTTTCTGCGACCTCGCAACGGCGGCCCGGAGCGCCAGACCACCTACGAATCGGGGATGGAACCCATCGGCGGCGCTTGGATTCAATTCAATATCCGTTACTATATGTTCGCCCTGGTGTTCGTGGTCTTTGACGTGGAGACCGTGTTCCTTTACCCCTGGGCCGTGGCGTTTAACCAACTGGGACTGTTGGCCTTTGTGGAAGCCCTGATTTTTATCGCCATTCTGGTGGTGGCCCTGGTTTACGCCTGGCGCAAAGGGGCGCTGGAATGGTCTTAACCCTCCCTTAACCTCGCTACCAGCCCCCCTAACCCCCCAATTCTGGGGGGAACAGGAATCCGGCTCTCAATCAACCGCCCTCATTCCTAATTCCCCACTCCCATGATTCCCACTGGTTCCCCCATTGCCGATCCGGCGACCAAAATCCTCAATCCCGCCAGCCGCTCCCAGGTGACTCAGGATCTTTCGGAAAACGTGATCCTGACCACGGTAGATGACCTTTACAACTGGGCTAAACTTTCCAGCCTGTGGCCCCTGCTCTACGGCACCGCCTGCTGTTTTATTGAATTCGCGGCGCTGATTGGCTCCCGTTTCGACTTTGACCGCTTTGGTCTAGTGCCCCGCTCTAGCCCCCGGCAGGCGGATCTGATTATCACCGCCGGGACGATTACGATGAAAATGGCGCCGGCTTTAGTGAGACTTTATGAAGAAATGCCGGAACCCAAATATGTGATCGCCATGGGCGCCTGCACCATCACCGGGGGCATGTTTAGTAGCGACTCCACCACCGCCGTCCGGGGCGTGGATAAGTTAATCCCGGTAGACGTCTATATCCCCGGTTGCCCTCCCCGCCCGGAAGCCATCTTCGACGCCATTATCAAGCTCCGCAAAAAAGTGGCCAACGAATCCATCCAGGAGCGCCACCGCCTGAACCAACAAACCCACCGCTACTACAGCGCCCCCCACCGGATGAAAGTGGTGGAACCCATTCTCACGGGGAAATACCTGCAAATGGAGACCTACCAAACGCCCCCCGCCGCCCTCGGGTCTGCCGCCGGCGCTCCTATTCCCCCCGCCCTCGCCCAAACCGCTAAGGAACAAGCCTAACCGTGACCGAAGACTTAACCCCCACCCCGGAAACGACCCCAGAAACCGGCGCCCTCGCCCCCGCCGGCGCCGTTTCCAGTTGGCTAACAGAAAACGGCTTTGACCACGCCATCCTGCCTGCGGATCACCTAGGGGTGGAAATGCTCCAGGTAGAGCCGGATCTCCTTCTTCCCCTCGCCACGGCGCTGTACGCCTATGGTTTTAATTACCTGCAATGTCAAGGCGCCTACGACGAAGGCCCGGGGCAAAATTTGGTCAGTTTTTACCATTTAACCAAGGTGAGCGACAGCGCCGACCGCCCGGAGGAAGTGCGCCTTAAGGTTTCCTTACCCAGGGATAATCCCCGGCTTCCCTCCGTTTATTGGATCTGGAAAGCGGCGGACTGGCAAGAGCGGGAATGCTACGACCTCTTCGGTATTATTTACGAAGGTCATCCTAACCTCAAGCGGATTCTGATGCCGGAGGATTGGGTGGGCTGGCCCCTCCGCAAGGACTACATTTCTCCCGATTTCTACGAATTGCAGGACGCCTACTAGACTTCGTTGGAATTGATAAGGGTGCTAACTTCCCCTTTTAGGGTTTTATCCCCCTACACTTCGGCGTTGCTCAGTGGGACAATCCCCCTTTACAAGGGGGACTTTGAGGCCGGTTCCCCCCTTGTTAAAGGGGGCTAGGAGGGATCTCGGCGCTTGTGTATATGCGGTATTCTCGCGACTGAGCAACATTCTCAGTCGGTCTGACCTCACCCTAAATCCCTCTCCCAAAGAGGGAGAGGGACTTAAAACCTAGATATAAATAGGATTTTGGCTCCCCTTCTCCCAGAATTGGGAGAAGGGGCTGGGGGATGAGGGCAAATAAACATCGTTCTCACCAGTCTGCAAACCGCTACATAAGGTTTTATTCCTAGAGTCAATAGTTCTGGATTTTAACAATGAACAGCTACTATGAAATCCTAGGGCTTGGCCCCCAAGCGACTCTAGCGGATGTGAAACAGGCCTTTCGTCAATTGGCTAAACAATGGCATCCAGACCGCTATCCCCATGATCCCCAACAGCGCCGGGAAGCGGAAGAAAAGTTTAAACGTATTAACGAAGCTTACGCCCACATACTAGAGCATTTAAATATCCATGGGACGGGCATCGGCGCCGAGGGAGAAGAAGAGAGAACCAGAATCAAAGTTCAGCGGCTTTCCCCAGAAAGCCTCTATTACCAAGGAACGCTTTACGCCGAGGAGGAGAAATACTCAGAAGCCATTGAGGAATTTACCCAAGCGATTCGCTGCGACCCTACTTTCGTTAAGGCTTATCAGTACAGAGGGTTCCTTTTCGAGAAATTGGGTTTTGCGCAACGGGCCGAGGCGGACTTTACCAAGGTTCAAGAACTGAAACGAGCCTCAGCTCCGGCTCAATCCACTCCGTCTTCTCCGTCTAGATCCAATCCCCAGTCTAAAGCTCCCCCGTCTCCTAAACCTAGTTCAGGAAGGCAGGCTAAAAAACCGTCCCCCTCGGCGCCGATCCCGCCCCAACCACCGGTCAAACTGGCGGCGCCGCCCGCGGATTCGCCTTCCCCTAACTGGCGGCTTGATTTTCTGCTCACTCCGGCAAGGGTCACCGCTTTGGCGCTTAACCGGGAACAAACCCTATTAGCGGAAGGCGGCGCCGACCACGCCATTTACCTTTGGGATCTGGCTAGCCAAAAACACTTGGCTACCTTTCGCGGACATCGGGGCCCTGTCCGCGCTTTAGCCTTTTCCCCCAACGGCGAGCGCCTCTACAGCGCCGGGGACGACCGCTTTCTACGCTCCCGGCGCTTGAATATTACGGAGTCTCAGATGGTTGGTCATCCAAACGTTCAACACAGCGCCGCGGTAACGACTCTCGCTATTAGCCAAGACGGGAAAACCCTAGTCAGCGGGAGCTTGGATAAAACCGTAAAAATTTGGAATTTAAACGCAACTAGCGATCCCTTAAACCTCAGCGGTTTCGCTTCCGCTATCACGGCGCTGGCGCTTCATCCCCAATCGCCCTGGGTCGCCATCGGCAGTCTTGATCAAAATATTCGGATTCGTCATCTAGAAACGGGCAAATTGATCCTTTCTCTCCCTGTCAAAAAGGGAGTTTCCTGTTTGCAATTTAGTCCCAACGGTCAGTTTTTGGCGACGGGTCATTACAGCGGCCAAATTCAAATACTGGATTTAGTTAACCGAGACCAATCTGTAACCTTGCCGGGCCATCAGGACGCGGTTTCTAGTTTAGTTTTCCAAGAAGATCGGCGTCTGATCAGCGCCGGTTGGGATGGGCGTCTTCACATTTGGGATCCGCGATCCGGCACAACCATCGACACCCTGACGGGACACAATGAACCGCTCCAAACGGCGCTGTACGCGCCCGCCCGTCAACTGATTCTCAGCGCCGGTCAAGGGTATAGCCTCAGTTTTTGGCGCCGTCTCTAAAAGTTTAGGGATAGTCGTAGGATGCGTTAGCGACATCAGCAAAATCTACAACAAACTGGAGTGGCGGTTAGCGACTTTGTATTTTATTTAGCGCCCTCCTTGCTAAGACGGTTTGGGGGGAGCGTCATGGGATCGCGTTCACGACTCATCCGTAAATGCGATATCCTAAACCTTGCAAAGAGGGTTTGGGGAGAATTCTATGGTCTATACAGGTAGCTTTTGATGGGGATCTGGCTTATTGGCGGCACTCAGGAAAGTCGGGACATCGCCCAGGCGCTAGCGCCGGAGTTAACGGCCCGGGGCCGATGGGGTTGGATTACGGTGACGACTCCCCAGGCGACGGCGCTGTATCCCCAAGGAGGCCCCTGGCGGGCGCGGGTCGCGGTCTGGCAAGCGGACGCCCTACGGACTTGGTTGCTTCAAGAACAAATTACCCAAATTATCGACGCTTCCCATCCCTTCGCCTGCCAAATTTCCGCCTTAGCTCAGGATTTAGCTCAGGAGCTTCACCTCGCCTATGTTCGCTACCAGCGCCGGGAATTGCCCCTGACCGCGGGGGTGATTGAAATCGTCAGTTTAGAAGATCTGTTTTCCCAGGGATTACTTCAGGGGCGCCGGGTTTTCCTGACCCTCGGCGCCAAATCCCTACCCTTTTTTAGGGACTATCAAGACCAAGCGGCGCTGTTCGCCCGGATTTTACCTACCGCGTCTTCTTTGGAACTCGCCCAACGGGGCGGCTTTCCTCCAGAGCGCCTAATCGCCCTTCGCCCCCCCGTCAGCGAAGCCCTGGAAACGGCGCTTTGGCAACAGTGGCGGATTGAAACCGTCGTCACCAAGGCCTCGGGAGCGCCGGGGGGAGAGGCCATAAAAACCCAATTAGCCCAAAGGCTCCAGATTCCCCTGATTCGTTTGGCTCGACCGGCGTCGAGATCCGCGACCACCGTTAGTTCTTTAGAAGATTTAATAAATTGGTTTAAGAAGATGTGTTGCCAGCCCCCCTAACCCCCCAATTCTGGCTGAGGTGTATACACAAGTCTCAAAACCCCCTCTAACTCCCCCTTGCGAAGGGGGAGAACCAGAAATCTTTCTTCCCTCCCCTTTGTGCCTAAGGTGTACACAGATCTTGGCTAAAAACCTAAATTTTGGATTTGATCCCCCTAAATCCCCCTTTACAAGGGGGACTTTGAGAAGTTTCCCCCCTTTCCACTACCGTGTACACACATCTACCCATCAGCCTCGTTTTGCCCCCCCAGCCCCCCAATTTTGGGGGGAGTTCGGAGCTTTTCTGAGTTCAAAGTCCCCCAGAATTGGGGGATTGTCCCACTGAGCCTGCCGAAGTGTAGGGGGCGAGATAAGGTTAATGGCAAAACCAAAGACTTGTGTGTACACCGTAGCTTTCCAAGGGGGCTAGGGGGGATCTGGACACTTGTGTATACACGGTAGCCCCTTGGCAAGGGGAGGACTAGGGAGGGGTTATTGATAGAATTAAGGACTCGCCAGCAGAGGGAGCGGTTGACTCAGTTGAGCGCCGAGATCCCGCTCCCGGTCAATAATTAACCCGGTTCCCGCGGGGGTAAACGCTTCCCCTGGAGGAAATAACAGCCAACGGCTATGAAGGGGTAAATCCCCTAGGGTCTGGGGCTGGGTCGTAATCCAAATTAAAGGCGCGTTCTCCGGCGCCGGTTCCTGTTGAGGCTCCCCCCTTTGGGTCGCGGCCAGGGTTTCCAAAACCGGGCGAGCGCCGGAGACTAACCCTCCCGCCGCCGTCCAGAGTCGGACGGTTAACTGCATTCGCTGGGCGTAGAAGTAAAGGGAGGCCGCGGCGATGACGGCCTGCTCAAAGTCTTCTTCTTCCCAAGCCGACGCCGTATCCAGGGCGATCGCCACATCCTGACCGCCGGTAATCACCTCCAACTCCCGCACCTGAAACTCGTCGAAACGGGCGCTGCTCCGCCAGTGAATCAGGCGCATGGAATCGCCGTAGCGGTAGGGGCGCAGGGTTTTGGTCACCCCTTCGTTCGCCGCCAGATAGCGCCGACTGCTCTGGAGTTTGGGGCTTTCCTCCGCGCCGATGGCGTCCACCAAGGGGCATTGGTTTAAAGGCAAAACCTGGGGATAGACAATGGCCCTGGACTGGAGGGAAAAAGCCCGGCGACACCAAAAGAGACCCAGGGGCGCCCCGGTGCGGACTTCGAGGGTCTGCCAGCGATAGACTCCCCGCCGCGGCGCCGGCAAGTAATAGCGCCAAGTGTGACGACTTTGGGGCGCCAAGTATTCTAACGCCTTGCCCTGGGGCCGCCCCAACTGGGGGGGGAGCAAATCCCAGAGTTGTAGCAAGGTTTTCGCCGTTTTACCGGGGTTGTTAATTTCTAGAACAAGCGTTAGCTCTTCTCCGGCGCTGACCGGTTCCGACAGGGGGCGCTGAAAGGTTAAGGCCTTGAGGCTCTGGAGGGGAAACCAAGCGCCGAGGAGCAACAGCGCGAAAATCAGCCCGCTGAGGACGTAGAGCCAACCGGACATCGTATTGGTGGCGGCGCCGAAAAAGCAAAGCCCGAGGGCGAATAACAGCCAACCGCCGTAGGAGGGAGCGGCCCAGCGACGTTCGAGCCAGTCGGCGGGGGAAAAGGAGCGGGGGTGAGCCATTGAGGGAGGAAAAAGCGGTTGAGCCGGAGTGTTTCCCTATTATCAAGCAAACGCCTCCCATCGGTTCTCCGGGGGAGCGGCGAGGACTCCAAAAATGGATTAAAGTGTAAAACGACCCACACCTTACCGGCCCCATTCCTCGCTATGCACCTCAGCGAAATCACCCATCCCAATCAGCTCAAGGGTTTAGACCTGCGTCAACTGGAAGAAATCGCCCGCCAGATTCGCGAAAAACATCTCCAGACCGTGGCGGCCAGCGGCGGCCATCTGGGGCCGGGTCTGGGGGTGGTGGAGTTGACCATCGCCCTCTACGCCACCTTGGATTTGGATAAGGATAAGGTGATCTGGGACGTGGGACACCAAGCCTACCCCCACAAGTTGCTGACGGGGCGCTTTAAAGATTTCCACACCCTCCGCCAAAAGGACGGCGTCGCCGGTTATCTGAAACGGAGCGAAAACCGCTTTGACCACTTCGGCGCCGGCCACGCCTCCACCAGTATTTCCGCGGCGCTGGGTATGGCCCTGGCTCGGGACGCTAAGGGAGAGGATTTTAAAACCGTGGCCATCATTGGGGACGGGGCGCTGACCGGGGGCATGGCGCTGGAGGCCATTAACCACGCCGGTCATTTGCCTCATACAAATTTATTGGTCGTCTTGAACGACAACGAGATGTCCATCTCCCCCAACGTTGGCGCTATTTCCCGCTATTTGAATAAGGTTCGTTTGAACCCAGCAGTACAAAATTTAGCCGATAACTTGGAAGAACAATTCAAACACCTGCCCTTTTTGGGAGACGCTTTAACCCCGGAAATGGAACGCATGAAGGAAGGGATGAAGCGCCTGGCGGTGCCTAAAGTCGGCGCCGTCATTGAAGAGTTAGGCTTTAAGTATTTTGGCCCGATTGACGGTCATAATTTGCAGGAATTAATGGACACCTTTAAACAGGCCCACAAGGTGCAGGGGCCGGTTTTCGTCCACGTGGCCACCGTCAAGGGCAAGGGCTACGACCTAGCGGAAAAAGACCAGGTGGGCTACCACGCCCAAAGCCCCTTTAACCTAGCCACCGGCAAGGCCTATCCCCCCGGCAAACCCAAACCCCCCAGTTACTCCAAGGTTTTCGCCCATACGCTGACTAAATTGGCGGAGGCCAATCCGAAGATCATCGGCATTACGGCGGCTATGGCCACGGGGACGGGGTTAGATAAACTGCAAGCCAAACTGCCCAAACAATATATCGATGTCGGTATCGCCGAGCAACACGCCGTCACTCTGGCGGCGGGGATGGCCTGCGAAGGTCTGCGGCCGGTGGTGGCGATTTATTCCACCTTCCTGCAACGGGCCTACGACCAGATTATTCACGACGTCTGTATCCAAAAACTGCCGGTTTTCTTCTGTATGGACCGGGCCGGCATTGTCGGCGCCGACGGCCCCACCCACCAGGGCATGTACGATATCGCCTACCTCCGCTGTATTCCTAACCTAGTGATCATGGCGCCGAAGGACGAGGCGGAACTGCAACGAATGCTGGTGACGGGGGTTAATTACACCAAATCCGCCATCGCCATGCGCTATCCCCGGGGCAACGGTCAGGGAGTCCCCCTAATGGAAGAGGGCTGGGAAGAACTGGAAATCGGCAAGGGGGAAATCCTCCGCTCCGGCGACGACGTTCTGCTCGTGGGCTACGGCTCTATGGTCTATCCGGCGCTGCAAACGGCGGAAATCCTCAGCGAGCACGGAGTGGAAGCCACGGTGGTCAACGCCCGCTTTGTCAAACCCCTAGATATGGATCTGATTGGCCCCCTCGCTCAACGCATTGGCAAAGTGGTCACCCTAGAGGAAGGCTGTATTATGGGCGGTTTCGGCTCCGCGGTGGCGGAGGCGCTGTTAGACCGGAATATTTTGGCCGGCGTCAAGCGCCTCGGGGTGCCCGATATTTTGGTGGATCACGCCGAACCCAAAGAATCCTTTGCGGATTTGGGGTTAACCCCGGCCCAGATGGCGGACGCGATTTTAGCCAGCTTTTTCCATCAACAGGCCGTCATCGGCGCCGGTATTTAACCGGCATTGAAAACAAAGGCGGGCGGGTTCGCGCGGTTAGTCTCCGTCAACGACCTTGACCCGCTTCACCTAACTCTCTAGGCCGCCGATAGGCCGTTATGACGCAGAAGCGCCGCGGTTTGGGGTTCCCGACCGCGAAAGCGCCGGAAGATTTCCAAGGGGTGGAGAGAGCCGCCCAGGGCTAGAACCGTTTCTCGAAAGCGCCGCCCGGTGGTTTTCACCGCGGCCTCGTCTGCCAAACCCGCCTCTTCAAAGGCGCCGAAGGCGTCGGCGCTGAGGACTTCGGCCCATTTGTAACTGTAATAGCCCGCCGCGTAGCCCCCGGCGAAGATGTGGCCAAAGGAGCAGAGGAACTGGTCTTCCGGTAGGGGCGGCAGAATTAGAGTGGTTTGGGCCAGGCGCTCTCGGATTTGGCGAATGGTTTCGGGCCCCTCCGGTCGGTAACGGTGATGGAGTTCGAGATCCAGCAAACTGAGATGGATCTGCCGCAACATCCCGGAACCGCTCATATAGTTGCGGGCCGCAAGGAGTTTTTGGTATTCGTTCTCCGGCAGAGGCTCTCCGGTTTGGTAATGTTTCGCTAGACCGAAGAGGGTGGCCCGGTCGTAGCACCAGTTCTCCATAAACTGACTGGGAAGCTCCACCGCGTCCCATTCCACGTTATGAATCCCCGCGGCGCCGGAGTAGTTGACCCGAGTCAGCATGTGGTGAAGGCCGTGACCAAATTCGTGGAAGAGGGTGGTCACTTCGTCGAAGGTCATCAAACTGGGCGCGTCCCCCACGGGGGGCGTTTGGTTGCAGATTAGGTAAGCGACGGGTAACCGGAGACTTTCCTCCTTTCCCTGACGCAATACGCCCCGGTTAACGCAGACGTCCATCCAGGCGCCGCCCCGTTTTTCCCCCGGACGGCTGTAGGGGTCGAGGTAAAAGTAGGCGATGGGGGTCTGGTTTTCATCCCGGACAGCGAAGAAACGAACGTCCTCATGCCAGACCGGCGCTTCTCCGTCGGCGGAGGTAATAGCGACGCCAAATAACCGCTCCGCCAGTTTAAATAACCCGTCTAACACCTGGGGCAAGGGGAAATAGGGCCGGAGGGCTTCGGCGTTGAGGTCGAATAAACTTTCCTTTTGGCGCTCGGCCCAGTAGGCCACGTCCCAATGTTTGAGGTCGTCCAGTCCGGCGAAGGTTTTCAGTTGAGCTAAATCCGCCTCGGCGGCGCCGTAGCTGGCTTGGCGCAGTTCCTCCAGTAGGGTTTCCACCGCCTCCACATTAGGCGCCATTTTCCGGGCCAGACTGAGTTCGGCGTAGGTCTCGTAACCCAGTAAACCAGCTTGTTCTAAGCGGAGCGCCAGAATTTGTTCAATAAGGGGATTATTGTCCCATTCCCCCCCCGAGGCCCGACTGACAAAGGCCCGATAGAGTTTTTCCCGCAGATCCCGGCGCCGGCTGTGTTGCAGGAAGGGCAGGTAGCTGGGGTAGTCGAGGGTAATGACCCAGGGGCCCCGCTCCGGGTCGGCGCTCTCTTCTCCCTGTTGCCGGGCGGTTTGGGCCGCCAGCGCCAGTAAACTGGGGGGCAGTCCGTCGACGTCTTCCTTTTCCGTTAACTTGAGGCTAAAAGCCCGAGTCGCGTCCAGCAAATTATTAGAAAACTGGGTGCTCAGTTCCGCCAGTTCCAATTGAATTTGATTAAACCGTTCTTTCTTCTCTCCCGTTAACCCGACCCCCGCCAGTTCCGCCTCCCGGAGATTGCTCTCGATAATCCGTTGTTGGGCCGGTTCTAACTTTTCCCAATCGGCGCTGTCGCGGAGGGTTTTAAAGCGCTGGTAAAGCGCCTGGCTTTGCCCCAGGCGGTTGATGAACTGAACCACTTTCGGTTGCATAGCCTCGTAAGCCCGCCGCAGTTCCGGGCTGTTTTTTACCCCCATCAGATGCCCCGCGACGCCCCAGGTCCAACTCAGGCGCTCTTCCAACTCCGTCAGAGGTTCCGCTAAGCCATCCCAGGTCGGCGTCGCCGTTTTTTCCAACTGGGTTAAGGTCTCCTCTAATTGGGGTAACAGTCGCTCCAGCGCCGGTTCAATCTGGGCGGCTTCAAGACGATCAAAGGGGGGCAGTCCTTCGCCCTGGAGGAAGGAATTTTCAGCGACGGTAGGCATTCGTTCTAAGATCAAGATTGAAAAAACTTCTTCCTAGGGTAGCGCCAATTTTCCCCGCCGGGAGTTTCTTAATGCCGGGTTTGTCGCTTGAGCGGCGCCGAAGTTCACCCTGACTCTCACAGGAGGAGAATCGTATAAGGCGTCTACTTTGGCAACAATCCAGCGCTGTTCTGGACGTGGGGGGAAAAGCGCTCTTTTATCGTATAAGATTCTACATTCCGCAGGTCGATGCTCAATCGTATAAAATATGAAGGCATTTAGGGAGGCATGGGACTCAGTGAGCGTAAAAGTAGAAAACCTAGATCATCTGGGAATCGTGGCAGGCATCATCGATAAAATAGGTTTAGT
>WGLZ01000067.1 GCA_016471375.1 Cyanobacteria bacterium RI_101 | reverse complement strand
TTCGAGTCGTTCTTCTGCGTTAAGCTGGTGGTAGCCCATCTTTGATTGCCTGTTTTGGTGGTACAAGTCAGGCTACCTTAGATGGGCCCCCTTTCGGCTAGCTCACCCTAAGTGGTGCACTTCATTTTTGAATCGGCGATTCTCTCAAATCTCAACCCATGCACTACCGGCGCTTTGGTCAAACGGAGTTGCCCCTCTCGGTTTTTTCCCTCGGAACCATGCGGTGCCTCGATTCGCCGGAAATTTTAGCTCAAACGGTAAAAACGGCGCTGGAAATGGGGATTAATCATCTAGAAACAGCGCCGAGTTACGGCAAGAGCGAGGCTTATTTAGGGCGAGTATTACCCGCTTTACCCAGGGAGAGTTTTTATCTCACGAGTAAAATTCTGCCGGGGCAAGATTTAGCTCTCACCCTCAGTCAATCTCTTGACCGTTTGGGTTTAGATTATCTAGATTGTCTCGCCATTCATGGTCTTAATTTACCCGAGCACTTAGACTGGGTTCGAGAGGCCTATCCCCAACTGCGGCGCTTGCGGAAAGAAGGGCGCTTTCGCCATCTAGGGTTTAGCTCCCACGGTTCTTTAGGCTTAATCGAGACCGCGGTTAAAACCGGCTTTTTTAGTTTTATCAACCTCCACTATTACTATCTAGACCAATTCCTAGCGCCGATTATCGACCTGGCTAACCGACGCGATCTCGGCGTTTTCATCATCTCCCCCGCCGATAAGGGCGGCCAACTCCACACCCCCCCGGAAAAATTACGGCGCCTCTGCCAACCCCTCGATCCCCTCGGAATGGGCTATCGCTTTCTCCTCAGCGATCCCCGGATTACCACCCTGAGTTACGGCGCCGCTCATCCGGGGGAATTAACCCCGGCCGGGATCTGGGGAGACCAAACCCAATCGTTGAACGACGAGGAAACCGAGATTTTCCGGCGCCTAGAGACGGAAATGGAGCGCCGACTGGGGGCGGAACAGTGTCGTCAATGCCAAGCCTGTCTTCCCTGTCCCGAGGACATTAATATTCCCGCCATTCTCCGCCTCCGCAACGGCGCCGTCGCCTTTGATTTAACCGCCTTTGGACAATACCGCTACCAGATGTTGGAGCAAGCGGGTCATTGGTTTCCCGGACGACGGGGCGACCGTTGTGCCGACTGCGGCGACTGTTTGCCCCGATGCCCCTGCCAATTAGCCATCCCCGACCTTTTGCGGGACAGCCATCAACGTTTCCAAGGCCCCCGGCGCCGACGCCTGTGGGAAATTTAATCTCTGGGGTTTAATCTCCTAGCCGCGGTTCCTCACAGCCGTTTATGCTAGAAATTATCTCTTCTCCCTATCGCCGCCTAAAATGATCGCCGGAACCCTTTTTAACGACGCCAGCCGGCGCCTAGAAAACGCCCTTCGTCATCTGGATATTTCCGCCGACGCCGCCGAGCGTCTCAAGTTTCCGAAAACCAGCCTGAGCGTGTCGATTCCCGTGCGGATGGACGATGGCTCCCTGCGTATGTTTCCCGGCTATCGAGTGCGCTACGACGACACCCGGGGCCCCGGCAAGGGGGGCGTCCGCTACCATCCCAAGGTCACCCTGGACGAAGTGCAATCCCTCGCTTTTTGGATGACCTTCAAATGCGCGTTGTTGAATTTGCCCTTCGGCGGCGCTAAGGGCGGCGTGGCGGTGAATCCCAAGGAACTCTCCCGCGCGGAGCTAGAGCGCCTGAGCCGGGGCTATGTGGAAGCCGTCGCCGATGTGATCGGCCCCGATGTGGATATTTTGGCTCCAGATGTTTATACCAATGAAATTATTATGGGCTGGATGACGGATCAGTATAGCCTCATTCAGCGCCGTCTCAGTCTGGGAGTGGCGACGGGAAAACCCTTAGCGCTAGGGGGAAGCGCCGGCCGGGACCGGGCCACGGGCACGGGAGCTTTTTATATTTTGGAGGCGCTCTTGCCCAAATTCGATCAGTTCCCGGCCCAAACCACCGTGGCCATTCAGGGACTCGGCAACGCCGGCGCCGTCATCGCCGAACTGCTCTACCAAGCCGGTTATAAAATTACGGCGCTGAGCGACTCCCAGGGCGGCGTTTACAATCCCAATGGCTTAGACGTTCCCGAAATTTTGCGCTATAAGCGCCAGCGCCGTAGTTTGTCCCAGATATACTGCTCGGAAACGGTCTGCGGCTTAGGAGAAAATAGCCCCATTAGTAACGCCGATTTGCTGGCTTTAAAGGTGGACGTCTTGATTCCGGCGGCGCTGGAGAATCAAATCACTGAAGCCAACGCTCAGCAGATTCAGGCCAAGTATATTTTAGAGGTCGCCAACGGCCCCGTCACCTCCGGCGCCGATGGGATTCTGGTTCAAAAGGGGATTTGCGTTTTTCCCGATATTTTGGTCAACGCCGGGGGCGTAACCGTGAGCTATTTTGAATGGGTGCAAAACCGGAGCGGTCTTTACTGGGAGCCGGAGGAAGTGAACCGGCAATTGCAGGCAAAAATGGTTAAGGAGGCGCTGACGGTTTGGCGATTATCCCAAGACTTAAACCTCGATCTCCGCACCGCGGCCTATGTTCAGGCGCTGAAACGCTTGGGCGGCGCTTTGGACGCGAAGGGAACTCGGGATTATTATCAAGGAAGCGTTTGACGGCAAATATATTCGATTAGCGCCCCCTTTCCAAGGGGGCTTAGGGGGATTTATGGGATCGCGTTCACGACTCATCCGTACAATCCTATATCAGTTATAATGCTGGCCTAGAACCGCCGTTAGGGACATATGCGCAAGTCTATATGTGTTTCCGCGCCGTTAGCTATGAACAATTCTTATAATCTTAGCCCGACAGCGAGTCCATGGTTTTTAGGCAAAAACAACCACCTACTCGGAGCAAACGCTTACCCCTCGCTTGGGTCTTAAGTTTTCCTTACGCCCTGCTGATTCTGGCGAGTTTAGGATTCCTTCATGTCTGGGAAAATCAGTCTCGCTCCCAGTCCGGGCCGATTTTAGCGGGAGGCCCAGCCCAGAGTCCGTCCACCGTTCTCAAAGCGCCGAAGTTTCAGGGTTCCTCCCCCAAAATTTTCTGGGTGGCGGGTCTCAGCGTTCTCGGCGCCGTCGCCCTAGGGCGGGGATTGTCTGATTGGCTCTTGCGTCCGGTCAAACAAATCACCGAAACCTGCGAGGATTTAGCCGCGGAGCCAAGGTTGATAGAGGATGTCCTACTTGGCGCTAAGACGACGCCGATTCTGGAATTAGCCCAGTTGGAGAACGCCCTAGAAGAAATGCTAGACCAATTTCAGCGCCAATGGGCGGATCTAGAGGCCCAACGTCAGAGTTCCCAAAACCTCTGCGGGCATATTCTGCAAAGCCAAGGGGAATTGATTCTGCGCACCAGCCCGGAGGGTCGGATCACCTTCGCTAATTTAGCCGTCTGCAACCTCTGGGGGCGCTCTCTAGAGGAGATTTCGGGGACAAGCTGGCGAGATTGGCTCAGTTCCCAGGATTATTCCGCCCTCTTTAGCCCCCTTCAGCGCCTCTCGAAGGCCGAGCCAAGTTTTCTCGCGGAACGGTTTCATTCCGTCGGCGTCTCTCAGGCTCGATGGATTCAATGGCTGGGGCAGGGCTTGTTTGAGCCGACGGGAGAACTGCGGGAAATTCAATGGGTGGGGCGGGATATTAGCGCCCTCAAGGAAAACCAACATTTAATCGAGCGAATTACGGAAACAACTCCGACTCTGCTCTATATTTACGACCAAATCGAAAACCGCAATATCTATGTCAACCGCTCGGTGACGGATTTACTCGGCTACTCTCCCCAAGAAGTTCAGGCGATGGGAGGAAATTTATTACCCACCATTTGTCACCCGGAGGACTTTCCCCGGATTATGGCTTCTCAAGCGGAGTTGCGAACCCTACCCGTCGGCGCCGAGATCCGGATCGACTATCGGGTGCGGGACGCGCGGGGAAAATGGCGCTGGTTGAGCAGTCGAGATCAGGTTTTTACTTGCGCCGAGGACGGTCGAGTCCATTACACCCTCGGCACGGCCCAGGATATTACCGAGCGCAAAGAGGCGGAACTCCGTCTCCAACAGGCCCAAGCGTTTGTCGGCGCCATTTTGGAGAATATTCCCGATATTGTCTATGTCAAGGACGCCCAGTCCCTAAAAATAGTTCGCGTTAACCAAGCGGCGGAAAAGTTATTTGGCCAACGGAGGGAGAAGTTGCTTGGGAAAAATAATTTTCATTTATTTCCCTCCGCTCAGGCCGACGTCTTAACCCGTCAAGAAAGGCAACTGCTCAGAGCGCAAAAGGCGCTGGATATCGCCGAAGAAGTCGTGACCTCTCCGACCCAGGGAATTCGGATTTTACGCACCCAAAAAATTCCCATGGGATCGGGAGAAGATAAACCGCGATATTTATTAGTTATCTCCCAGGACGTCACCGAGCGCCGAGAATCCGAGCAACGTTTGACCCAGTTGGCCCATCATATTCCGGGGGTGATTTATCAATTTCGGATGCGGCCCGACGGCTCCTTTCATTTTCCCTACGCCAGCGACGGCATTCGGGACATCTACAGCGTGCGTCCGGCCCAGGTCAAGGAAGACGCCAATCCCGTTCTAGACGTCATCCATCCCGAAGATCGAGAGCGGGTTTACGGCTCTGTTCTGGATTCGGCGCTGAGCCTCGCTCCCTGGGAATGCGAATATCGGGTTTGTCCGCCCAACGGTCGAGAGCGTTGGGTCAGAGGTCACGCTACTCCCCGTCGTTCTCCCGATGGCAGTGTGATTTGGCACGGTTATATCAATGACGTCACCGAGCGCAAACAGGTGGAACTGGCGCTGGCGGACTCCCAGGCTAAATTCGCCACCATTTTCCAGACCAGCCCCGACCCAATGTGGACCGCCATCCTCGAAACTGGATTGTGCATCGAGGTCAACCGGGCCTTTTGCGTCCTGCTTGAGTACGAGCCAGAGCAAGTGATTGGTAAAACCTGCCGGGAATTTGGCTTTTGGGATAATTTGGCGGACTTAAATTACTTTCGCCAACGGATGATGACCCACAATGAGATTGAAAATTTTGAAGTGGTCGTGCGCACCTCCGCCCGTCAGGCAAAAACTGTTTTACTCTCCGCTAAGGTGCAGAAATTGGGGGGGCAGGATTGCGTGCTAGGGACGCTGAAGGAGATTACCGCCCGCAAACAGATGGAGAGTTTTCTGCTGGCGGCGAAGGAACGGGCCGAATTGGCGGAACTAGAACTCCAGCAAGCTCAATTGTGTCTGGAGGAGGCCAACTCCAAACTCCGCCAGTTGGTCAATACCGACTCCCTCACCGGCGTCGCCAACCGGCGCTGTTTCGACCAGCGCCTAGAGCAGGAATGGCTCCGTCTGCAACGGGAGCGCCAACCCCTGTCCCTGATTGTGCTAGACGTGGATTATTTCAAGAAATACAACGACTTCTACGGCCATCCCCAGGGAGACCGGTGCCTGATCCAAATCGCCCAGGCGCTTTCTAGCCAAGTGACCCGCTCTACGGATCTGGTGGCCCGCATTGGCGGCGAGGAGTTTGCGCTCCTTTTACCCAATACGCCCCTCAAGGGCGCGGAAACCATCGCCCAACGACTTCAGGATTATCTCGCTAACCTTAACCTTCCCCACCTCGGCGCGCCCCTCTATCAACGGGTCACCATTAGTCTGGGCATAACAACGGAAATTCCCAGCGCCGCCAGTTCCCCCAGCGCCCTCCTCTCCCGGGCGGACCAGGCGCTCTATCTGGCTAAAGAACAGGGGCGGAATCGCTCCGTGGTCTTCGAGTCGGCTCCCGCCTAAATTCTAAGACGGCGCCGGGAAGGTTCCGCCCCGCACTTCTTGACAAAATTTTTGCGCGGCTTGAGTAATCAACGCGGGAACGTCGGCGTAAACCGGCGCGAAGGGAGGGGGTTTAGGCGAAAAGCCCAGTAAATCCGCCGTTACCAACACTTGCCCGTCGCAGTGGGGGCCGGCGCCGATGCCGATGGTGGGAACGGAGAGCGCCTGGGTGATTTTCTGGGCCAACTCCGGGGGAATATGCTCTAGCACCAAAGCGAAGACGCCCGCTTCCGCCAAGGCCAGCGCCTGTTGATAAATGCCCTCGGCGCCGGCCGCCGTTTGTCCCTGTTGTCGGTAGCCCAACTGATGGACGGATTGGGGAGTCAGGCCCACATGGCCCATGACGGGAATGCCGGTTTCCACCAACCGCTCGACAGTTCCCACTAAACGGGGATAACCCCCTTCTAATTTCACCGCTTGAACTCCCGCTTCCTTTAGGAGTCTTCCCGCCGATTCTAGGGCCTGTTCGGCGCTGAGTTGATAGCTCAAAAAGGGGAGATCGCAGACCACCAGCGCCCGCTCCGCGCCCCGTGTGACCGCGGCGCCGTGGTGGATCATGGCCTCTAAAGTCAAAGGCAGGGTGGTTTCGTGCCCCAGCGCCGTCATGGCCAGGGAATCCCCCACCAATAAAATATCCACCCCCGCCTGGTCTAAAACCTTGGCCCAAAGGCAATCCCAAGCCGTCAGCGCCGTAAGGGGCCGCCGTTGGCGCTTCCAGGAGAGGAGGGTGTGGGGGGTGACGGGCATGGGTAAGGGAAAAGGTAACGAAGAACCCGCGGGCGCGCCCGGAAAGGTTTTTAAAGATTTGCTAAGATTCTATACTTAATATCCTTCTTTATTCTCCATCCCGCCCATGGCCCCCCTGGAACTCGCTCAGACCGCTCCCGCCGCAGTCGGTTTATCCCTAGCGCCGGAGGAGGATTTTCGGCGCCGTCATATCGGCCCCAACGCGGGGGAACAGGCGCGGATGTTGGCGGCGCTGGGCTTGGCGTCCAGGGCGGATTTGATCGCCAAGACGGCGCCGGAGTCGATTCGTTTAAACCGAGACCTCCATTTGCCGGCGCCCCAGAGCGAGTACGGCGCTCTGGCTCAATTAAAGTCCATCGCCTCCAAAAATCAGATTTTTCGCTCCTATATCGGCATGGGCTACGCCGACACCATTACCCCGGCGGTGATTCAGCGCAATATTTTGGAAAATCCCGGTTGGTACACCGCCTATACCCCCTACCAGGCGGAAATCGCCCAGGGGCGCCTGGAGGCGCTGTTAAATTTCCAGACTTTAATCATTGAGCTAACGGGGTTGGAAATCGCCAACGCCTCCCTACTGGACGAAGGCACGGCGGCGGCGGAGGCCATGAGTTTGAGCTACGGCGCTAGTAAGAGCAAGGCCAACGCTTTCTTTGTGGATCAGAACTGCCACCCCCAGACCCTAGCGGTCTTGCGAACCCGGGCTAATCCCTTAGGCGTTGAGATTATCGTCGGCGACCACCGAACCTTTGACTTTAGCGTTCCCATTTTCGGCGCTTTGCTCCAGTACCCCGCCACGGACGGCGCGATTTACGATTACCGGGATTTTATTCAACAGGCCCATGGGCGCCAAGCGCTGGTGACCCTAGCGGCGGATCTGCTCAGCTTGACCCTCCTGACCCCGCCGGGGGAACTGGGCGCCGATATCGCCGTGGGCAGTAGCCAACGCTTTGGGGTTCCTTTAGGGTACGGCGGCCCCCACGCCGCCTATTTCGCCACCCAGGACGCCTACAAGCGCCAGATTCCGGGTCGGATTGTGGGGGTGTCTAAGGACGCCCATGGACAACCGGCGCTCCGCCTGGCTCTACAAACCCGGGAGCAACACATCCGCCGGGAAAAGGCCACCAGCAATATCTGCACCGCCCAGGTGTTATTAGCGGTCATGGCGGGGATGTACGCCGTTTACCACGGCCCGGAGGGGTTAAAAAATATTGCCCTGCGGATTCATCAGTTAACGGTTCTCCTGGCTCTGGGACTACGGCGCCTGAATTACGCTTTGGGAACTGAACCCTATTTCGACACCCTCCGGGTGGGGGTGGGTTTAGCCGGCGCTCCGGCGCTGTTGAAGGCGGCCCAGCAACGACGCATCAATCTGCGGGATTTTGGAGACGGCTCCCTGGGCATTAGCCTCGACGAGACGACGACCCTTCAAGATTTAATCGATCTCTGGCAAATTTTCAGCGGTCGGGAAGACCTGCCCTTTACCCCGGCGGAACTCTGGAACGAGGCGGAGTTTGCGTTTCCCGCCCCGTTAACTCGTCAAAGCGCCTTTTTACAAGATCCGGTCTTTAACCAACACCACTCGGAAACCGAGCTTCTGCGCTATCTCCGCCATCTGGAAAGCAAAGATTTGGCGCTGAATACCGCCATGATCCCCCTCGGCTCCTGCACGATGAAACTGAACGCCGCCGCGGAAATGATCCCCGTCACCTGGCCCGAGTTTGGCAAACTGCACCCCTACGCGCCCCCGGAACAGGCCGAAGGTTATCAGATTCTCTTTAACCAACTGGAAACCTGGCTTTCGGAAATCACCGGTTTCGCCGGTATTTCCCTCCAGCCCAACGCCGGTTCCCAGGGAGAATACGCCGGGTTGCAGGTTATCCGTCAGTACCACCTCAGTCGGGGAGAGGGACAACGGGTCGTCTGCCTGATTCCCGAATCCGCCCACGGCACCAACCCCGCCAGCGCCGTCATGTGCGGCATGACGGTTGTTCCTGTTAAATGCGACGAGGAGGGCAATATTGATGTGGCCGACCTAGAAGCCAAGACCGAGAAATATGGGGAAACCCTAGCGGCGCTGATGGTCACCTATCCCTCCACCCACGGCGTCTTTGAAGCCAGTATTGGGGAAATTTGCGCCCTGATCCACCGTTTTGGCGGTCAGGTCTATATGGACGGCGCCAATATGAACGCCCAGGTGGGGCTTTGCCGGCCCGCGGACTTCGGCGCTGATGTTTGTCATTTAAACCTCCATAAAACCTTTTGTATTCCCCACGGCGGCGGCGGCCCCGGCGTCGGCCCCATTGGGGTCAAGAAACATCTCATTCCTTTCCTGCCTCAAACCGATTTAAGCGCCCCTAACCCGGACTCCATCGGTCTGATCTCGGCGGCGCCCTACGGCAGCGCCAGTATTCTGGTTATTTCCTGGATGTACATCGCCCTCATGGGCGCCGAGGGGTTGCGGGAAGCCACGGAGGCGGCCATTCTTAACGCCAACTACCTGGCCCGGCGCTTGGAACCCTACTACCCGATTCTCTTTAAAGGAGAGCGGGGTTTTGTGGCCCACGAATGTATTTTGGATCTGCGCCCCCTGAAAAAAACGGCGGGGATTGAGGTGGACGACGTGGCCAAGCGCCTGATGGACTTTGGTTTCCACGCCCCCACCGTCTCCTGGCCCGTGTTGGGAACCATGATGGTGGAACCCACGGAAAGCGAGTCCCTCGGGGAATTAGACCGCTTTTGCGAGGCCATGATCGCCATCCGTCAGGAAGCTGAAGCCATCGCCCAGGGCGAAATTTCCGCCACTGACAACCCCCTCAAAAACGCCCCCCATACGGCCCAATCCCTGATTTGCGGCGAGTGGACTCATCCCTACAGCCGGGAGCAGGCCGCTTATCCGGCGCCCTGGACTAAAACCCATAAATTCTGGCCCGCCGTGGCCCGCATTGACAACACCTACGGCGACCGCCATTTAGTTTGTTCCTGCGAAGGTATGGACGCCTATCGGGAGAGTTAAGGAGAGGCCAGCTTTTGGCGGGCGGCGGCCAGATTATCGGCAATTTCCGGCAGAGTTGGATCAAGGTCGAGGGCCTTTTCGTAATGAGCGACGGCCTTGGCCCATTCCCCTTGGCGAAAATAGGCGGCGCCTAGATTACTGTAGGCCTCCGGGTCGTTGGGTTGGAGAGTCAAGTAGTGGTTAAAGGTGGCGATGGCTTCCGGCAGGCGCCCGCCGAGTCCGTAGGTGACGCCGAGGTTATAGTAAGCGTCGGCGTCCTGGGGATTGCGTTCTAGCAGTTTTTTCCAGAGCGCCTCCGCTTTGGGATAGTCGCCCGCCTCCGCCGCGGTAATGGCCGCGTCTTCCAAATTGTCCGGCGCTTGGGCTTGAACGACGACTCCTCCGTGGAGAGAGAGTAGGAGCAGAACGGCGCTGACAAAGACTTTCATTTTTTTAACTCACCTCACCCATTTTTCTAAACCTTATCAAAAAATAGAAACCGGCGCCTAAATATCCTTCTTTGGGGCAGACTGAAAACGCTGAATAATGGGCAGAATCAGCAACGCCACAATGCCGGCGGCGAAGCCGTTATTATATAAATTTAAGCCGCCATGACCGGCCACAACGTTGGGGACTACCGAGCAATGAACAAAGCCTGTTATCATCCCCCAAAACAGTCCATAGGCTCCGGCGATGGGCGCTAAATTAGTGCCAAATAAGGCGGTTAAGACCATGGTCGGTTGATTGGCGTCGAGGGGCTGGGTTAGGGTGGCGCCATAGACGCCCGCTAGAATCGGCAGAGTATTGACCGGGTGTTTCCCCAGCGCCGAAAATCCGCAGACGGTTAAAACGCCGCCAATGGTGGGGCCGTTAAAATCGGCGCCGATCCAAAGAAGATAAAGAGTCATCATTAATCCGGTTAAGCCCATGTTGATCAATGTCGCCTCTAGACCCTCTAAGACGACAAAATCCGTGGGAAATTGGCCGGTGTAGCGGAGCAATCGACGGAAGTTAACCCAAGCTTTAGGCTCCAAGATTAATCCCAAAACAATCATGGAGGCGAAGAAGACGATCAAATAAGTCATAAAGACAGTGGGATTTTGGGTCGTCCAGATCATCCGGGGAATCGGGGCGAAGCCGTAGGCGTTCAGGAGCGCGACCACCACCACTCCCATCACCCCGGCGGTGAAGCCGGTGTTGTATAAAATAAAACCTTGATGGGTTTTAAAGGTATGGTCGGCGATGGGGGGTAATAAAAAGCCGATGACGACGCCAAGAATCAGCGCTAGGGGAATTTTCAGCGCCGGGGGAGAGGCGGAGCTAAATAAAATCTCCGTGACGACGGGGGCCAGCGCCGTTCCGTAAAACGCTTTATGAACATATTGGGAAAACGGCGCTTTTTGTGTTTTAGCGTAGAGGAAAACACCGAGGATAATCGGCCAAATATTGAAAATATTTTTACCAAAAAAGCCCAAGCCAACGACGGTAAATAAACAGGCAATGGCGCCGCCATTCAGGGGCGACCGGCAACGCCGAAAGAAAAAAAGAACAATGAAACCTAAGAGTCCAGCGTTAACAAAGGCCGCTCCCGCATTGCCGATCCCCATGTAATCGCTGACGAGGGTATCGGGGGAAATCATGATCTGATAAAGCCCCTGAAGAATCTCTCGGGGGGAATTTAAGCCGAACCCGAATCCCGTCAGGGAAAGGAGATAAAGGCTGAAAATACCGAACTGACGGCGCTCTGAGGGCGCGGGTTCCGCTCGCAAAAATTCGGACAAGAGTTTCATGCTTTGATCGGGGAGCGTTTCACTCCCCATCGGAATATCCTGTGTTTAACTCCGTTCCGCCAGTTCTAGCCAGCGCTCGGTACCCTGTTCAATGCGTTCCGTTAATTCTCCTAGACGACAGGTTAAAGATTCCAAGGCGGTAAAGTCGGCGTTAGCCTTGGCGTAAAGTTGGACCTCAATCTCCTGTTTTTCCGCCTCCCATTGGGGAATCGCTCGCTCTAACTCTTCGTATTCCCGCTTTTCTTTAAAGGAAAGTTTTCCTCCGGGGGGTTTGACTTTAGAGGTAACCGCGGGCGGCGGAGATTTACCAACTTTCGGCGCTGTTTCCGGGACGCTATTCCGCTGAAGATAGTCCAGATAAACGGAGTAATTGCCCGGATACTGTTTAATTTTTCCTTCCCCTTCAAAGGCAAAAATGGTCTCCACTGTCCGATCCAGAAAATAGCGGTCGTGGGAAACCACAATCACGCAACCGTTAAAGTTTTCTAGATAGTCTTCTAAAACTCCTAGGGTTTGAATATCTAAATCGTTAGTCGGCTCGTCTAAAATTAAAACGTTCGGCGCCGCGATTAAAATTCGTAATAAAAAGAGACGTCGGCGCTCTCCCCCCGACAGTTTATGCAGGGGCGCGTATTGTTGATTCGGGGAAAAAAGAAACCGCTCTAGCATCTGGGAGGCGGTGATCACTTCGCCGTCCGCGGTCTTCACCAATTCGGCGCTTTCCTTGAGGTATTCAATGACTCTTTGGTTGGGATTGTCATAGAGATCTTCAGACTGTTGATCAAAGTAGCCAAACTGAATAGTGGCGCCGATTTCAACCGTTCCGGCGTCCGCCGTCTCCCGGCCGGTGATCAGATTCATCAGGGTGGATTTACCGGCGCCGTTTTTGCCGACAATGCCCACCCGGTCTCTAGGGGTAAAAATATAGGAAAAATCCTCGATTAAGCGACGACCCCCTAGGGTTTTACTCACGCCCTGAAGCTCAATCACTTTTTTGCCGATGCGACGCCCGGCGGTGGCGATTTCCACTTTCCCCTGAGCTTCCTTAAAGGTCTGCTCCCGCATTTCTTCAATCCGATCAATACGAGCTTTCTGTTTTGTGCTCCGAGCTTTAGGCCCCCGGCGGAGCCAGGCTAATTCCCGCCGCAAAACTCCGCTGTGTTTGCGTTGACTACTGGACTGGGATTCCTCCGCCAGCGCCTTTTGCTCCAGATAGTAGGCGTAGTTGCCGCTGTACCCGTAGAGGTCGCCCCGGTCGATTTCCAAAATCCGGTTCGTGACTTGATCCAAAAAGTAGCGGTCGTGGGTGATTAACAGTAACGCGCCCCGAAAACGTTGCAAATAGCTCTGGAGCCATTCCACCGTCCCCGCGTCTAAATGGTTGGTGGGTTCGTCCATCAACAGCGCGTCCGGCTCCGCCAACAGCGCCGCCGCGATGGCGATCCGTTTTCGATAGCCGCCGGAGAGTTCCCCCACCCGTTGGTCTAGGCGTTCGATCCCTAATTGACGCAGGATAATTTTGGCCTGGGCTTCCAGTTCCCAAGCTCCGCTTTGGGTCATTTTTTCAGACAATTGGGCGAGGCGCTGACTGAGGCGCTCCGGGTTGTCCCCCTCCCGAGCTAGGGACTCCGTCAGACTTTCATACTCTTTAACTAGGGCGAATTTCTCGCCGCTATCGGCAAAGACCTGCTCTAACACCGTCCGCTCCGGCGTCATGTCCGGTTGTTGCGGCAGGTAGATTACCCGGCTACCGCTATTGACCGAGAGTTCGCCCCTATCGATGGGTTCGAGACCCGCCAACATCTTCAAGAGAGTGGATTTACCGGAGCCGTTAGCGCCGATGAGTCCCACCCGTTCGCCGGGTTCGAGGGTGAAACTGGCTTCCCGCAGGATTTCTTTAATCCCAAAATCTTTGCTGAGGGCGCGGGCGGTAATGAGAGCCATAGTGTTGCGGTGTCTGTTGGGAGGGGCGTTCAGTCAAATTTCGGTTCAGTCTAGGGCGGCGCTCCCAGTTTCTCCGACGGTTGAGGCGCTTTGCCGTCTTTACCTAGGTTAAGGCGCCCTAACCTTCCTACGCCAATTTTGTGAAGTTTTGTTATGGTAGCAATGGCAGGACTTCAAAAAAGTTTGTTTTTGGAGGCGACAAGCGACTCTTTCTTTCCCCTCTTCCGTCTGTGTTTCCTAACGCTGTCTCACCTCTCCGGCTAGCCTTTTCCCCGCTCTGACGCTATGGTTGCCACCCTTCTTTCCGAGCCGTCTCCGCTCCAGACCGACGCCCTCAAAGCGGTTTGGCGCTCTCTGACTCCCTTGAGCTGTCCCTATCACTATAATTTTCACCTCCATACCCACTGCTCCGACGGTCAAATGACGCCGGAAAACTTGATTCGGCAGGCGGTGGATTTAGGCTTACGGGGTCTAGCCATTACGGATCATCACAGTCTTGAGGGCTATCGCCGGGGTCTGGCCCACTTGACCCGGCTGGCCCAAGAGAACCCCCAGACTCGCCTCCCCCAGTTTTGGACCGGCGTGGAAATCACCGGCGATCTCTTGGGCACAGAAGTCCATATTCTCGGCTACGGCTTTGACGCCGACGCCCCCGGGTTGCGACCCTACCTCGCAGGCAAAGCCCCCGAGGGGGAATTAGGCGCGGCCGCGCGAGTGATCGGCGCTCTTCACGACGCCGGAGGACTGGCGGTGCTGGCCCATCCGGCCCGTTACCGTCAACCCGCTAGTCGTCTGATTCCTCAGGCCGCCCAGTTGGGCTTCGACGGCGTGGAAGCTTATTACGCTTACGGCAATCCCAAACCCTGGGTGAGCAGCGCCGCCCAGATGGAAGAAGTCCTTTACTTGAGTCAGACCTACAATTTAGAGCGCACCTGCGGCACGGATAGCCACGGGGCGAGTATTTTATTCCGAGTTTAGAGGGCGGCTCCGGCGAACCCGGAGCAAGACCGGAGCGGCGAGAAGGCGGCCTCCCCGGTCGCCCCAGTTCTTCGGCGCCGAGTTACTTTAACTCAATCTTAAAGTCCGGGGAAATTTGATCCGCCGCCGCCGCCACCAGTTGACGAACGTTATCCGGCAGTCGGATATACCCCAGAGCTTCCGCCTGGTCTTGCCCCTGATTTAAGCCAAATTGAATCATCGCTTCTAGGGCGGTGGCTTTATTCGGCTCGTCGTATTTTTTGTAGAGGAGCATCCAGGTATAAGTGACGATAGGATAAGATTGTTCTCCCGGCGGGTCGGTAATAAAGGCCCGCAGGTTGGGAGGCAATTCCACCTGGGAAAGGGTATAGGTGCCCGCTTCGTTGGTCGGCGCCACAAACTGACCCGCTTTATTTTCCAGCGCCGCCATGGCTAGGTTGCTTTTTTTGGCGAAGCCGTATTCCACAAAGCCAATAGAGTTCTCCGTTTGCGCGACGAGGGAAGTGACCCCCTCGTTGCCCCGACCCCCCACCAGGTTCCGCTGAGGCGAGCGCCACTCCACCGCGGTGCCCGAGCCGACTTTTTCCTTCCACTGGGGGCTAATTTCGCTCAGGTGATTGGTGAAGACATTGGTGGTGCCGCTACCGTCGGAACGGCGGACGACGGTGATTTGCTGATCCGGCAAGTTGACCCCCGGATTAGAGCCGGCGATTTTGGGATCGTTCCAACGGGTAATTTCCCCTAAGAAAATGCCCACGTAGGCTTCCCGAGTGAGTTTAAGTTCCGTCACGCCGGGCACGTTGTAGGCGAGGACAATACTTCCGGCGGTCATGGGGAGGAGTAAAACTCCCCGGCTGACTTTCGCCATTTGCTCGTCGGTCATGGCGATGTCGCTAGCGCCGAAATCAATGGTGCCCGCGGTAAATTGCTCAATGCCGGCGCCGCTCCCCACGGACTGGAAGTTAAATTGCAGTTGGGGAACCTCTTGGTTAAGTTGAACCATCCAGTTTTGATAGAGGGGTGCCGGGAAGGAGGCGCCGGCGCCGGTGGCCCGAACTGTGTCCGTAAAGGGGAGTTTAATGCCGGACTGATTCTCTCCGCTGGGTTGACCGCCGCCGCAACCGCTTAACAGAGGCAACAGGGTCAGAGCGGAAAGCGCCGTTAACCTAAACTTAAAACCAATTTTTTTCACAAGAGTCATCCTCGGGCGCCTTGGGTCTCCAAAAAAAGACCAGTACTAAATTCTTGCTCACGATAGCATGAAGGCCCGAGAAAATAGATTAAGGGGAGGATAAGGTTAATTGATTGTTGATTAATCGCGTCAGTTGGACGGAGCGGCGCCGGCGTCCTCCGGGAGGGTAAAGAGGGGGTCGCCAATGGCCACCATCAGGGCGTCGTCGGCCCGGAAATTATGGGCGGTCTGGGTTTCGCCAGGGATCAGGGTTCCCCCCAACAAACCGGCGACGGCGCCGACAAAAAGGGTGGCCAGCACTAAACCGCTACAAAAAATCAAACGATGGAAGCGATTTTCCCGGTCAACCCGGGCTAACACCTTCTGGGAAAGTTCCTCCGCCGAGAGACTGGCCGGGGGAATGGGCAGTTGGGGAATTTCTCGCTCTAAGCGCAGTAAGTTTAAATAGAGCCGCTTAAATTCCGGATCGGTATCTAGCCATTGCTGAACCTGTTGACGGTCTTGGGCGCCGACTTCCCCGTCGATGTAGGCGCTGAGAAGTTCAAGACGTTCAAATTGTTCGTTCATGGAGTCACAGTCGGCACAGGATTGCCAGGCAAAAGAATCAGCAGGGAATCGCATCTTAAAACACCTCCGAGTAGAGCGAGACCGAGGGATAGCGCGTCCCTCTCGCAAACGTCAGCTTGATTAAAAAAGCTGGATTATCGACTCCTCACCCGTTGTGGGGACGGTTCCCTATCCTTAAGTTTTGTGACGAATTTAGTCGAGGTAATGTTGCAAAACGGACTGTAATTTTAAGCGGGCCCGGGCGATGCGGGATTTAACCGTTCCCAGGGAAACGCCGGTAATTTCGGCGATTTCTTCGTAGGCCATGCCTTCGATTTCCCGCAAAACAATGGTGGTGCGGAAGGCTTCCGGCAAGTCGCTAATGGCCCGGAGTAGGGATTCTTGAAACTCCGAGGTGGTTAGGGTTTCCTCGGGGCTGGGGTAATCGGAAACGATGTCCCAATCAATTTCGCCGTCCTCCACCCGGCGGGGCGCGTCGAGGGAAATCGGGGGCGAGACCCGTTTGCGTTTGCGCAGTTCGTCGTAAAAAAGGTTGGTGGCGATGCGCCCCAGCCAGCCTTTAAATTTAACCGGCTCTTGGAGTCGTTTAATATTGCGGTAAACCCGAATCCAAACTTCCTGGGCTAAATCCGCCCGGTCTTGCCAATCCGGCGCTAGGTGATACAAAATTTTGTCCACATGGCCCTGATAGCGCCGTAGAAGCTCGTTAAAGGCGGCGCCGTCGGGGTGGGAACCCGCTTGACAGCGCAGGATCAAGTCGTAATTCGACAGTCTCTCCGGGGGGGCGCTGGCCTGACGCTGAGTTCCGCTCAGGGACCACGCCGCGGAAATGGATTGATTCATGGGGTTACCCAACACACGCGACTCCTCACATTAAGGGCTAATGACGACACCATACCGGATGTGTTCCCATTTTCCAAGAGTTTCTAGGTCATCAGAGTTTGACCCGGTTTTACTCCGCGGCGCTCTCCAGTTGGGCGGTCTGCACCGTCAGTTCCAAACGGCGCTCGCCCCGTTGCAGACTCAGTTTCAGGGGTTGGTTTAAGCCGGCGCCGTCCACGAGGTTTTGGAGCGCGGCGCCGTCTTTAATGGCTTTGCCGTTCACGGCGGTGATCACGTCGCCCCGGCGGACGCCGGCCCGCTCGGCGGGGGTGTCGGGAATGACTCGCACCACCAGAATCCCTTCCACTTCCGGGATGAAGAAGGCGGAATTGGGGTCTTGATTATTTTGGCGGGCCAGTTCCGGCGTTAAATTAACCATCTGGACGCCGATGTAGGGATGGGGCACCTTTTGACCCGCGGCGAGGGTTTGTTGCAGGGTCTTGGCTCGGTTGATGGGAATGGCGAAACCAATGCCCATGGCGTCGGCCCGGATGGCGGTGTTGATGCCCACCACTTCCCCCTTGGCGTTGAGCAAGGGGCCGCCGGAGTTGCCGGGGTTGATGGCCGCGTCGGTTTGAATGAACTCCACCCGTTTGTCGGGAATCCCCGCTTTAGCCGCGGAGCGCCCAATGGTGCTAATGATGCCGAGGGTGACGGTGTTATCCAAGCCCACAGGATTGCCCACGGCGATGGCCCAGTCCCCCACCTTAACCTGGCTGGAATCCCCCAGCGCCGCCACGGGCAGTTGAGCGCCCTGGCTATTAATCTTCACCACCGCCAGATCCGTCACTTCGTCGGCGCCGCGCACTTCGCCGTCAAAAATTCTCCCGTCCTTGAGGGTGACCGTCACTTTATTGGCGTTATTAACCACATGGGCGTTGGTGAGAATGACGCCGCTTCCGTCCACGATGAAACCAGAGCCTTGCCCGGTAATCCGTTGCTGTCGGGGGGGAACGGGAATCGCGCCGCCGAAGAAATCTCGAAAGAAGGGATCGTCAAAGAGGGGGTCAAGGCGGCGAGTCACCACGGTTTCCGTGTCGATTCTGACCACCGCCGGGCCGGTTTTGGCCACGGCTCTAGCCACAAAACTCTCTTCCGTTAAGGGAATAGCCGCCTGGGCCAGGGCGGAGTCGGGCACGTCGGCTAAGGCAAAACGGGGGCCGAAGCTGAGGAAAGTCAGGAGGGAACCCAGGATAAAGGTTAAGCAATAGTTCCGCAGATAGCGCCAGGGCATTCTCATAGCAAATTCAGGTTTCTCCCCCGCAAACCGGAGGGCAAAGATGAAGGGTGAAGGTTTTTCCCCAATCCTAGCAGAGGCGCTATTTAATCTCGTTGAACCCGGTGGCCGCTCCCGAAGGTGGACGGCGCTGTGACAAGCGCCGGTTCGCGTCCCCGTCAGGCTACGGTGTACACAGTAGCCTTTCCAAGGGGGGTTAGGGGGAATCTCAACACTTGTGTGTACACAGTAACCTCCAAAGGAGGTTAATTTACAATCTAGATGTGACCGATTCGTCGCTGTCCTGTGTTTCGGCGAGGACAACCTGATTCCGACCCGCCGCCTTAGCGCGATAGAGGGCTTGATCCGCCGCTTGAATCAGGTCTTTAGCCGACATTCCGCAGGTTGGCAGGGAATTAAAAATGTGCAGGTAGTCTAAGCTAGAAAAGGTTCCTTCTGAGGATTGTATCTTCCTGTGCAGATTGAGAATTTAGACCATTTGGGATTAGTGGCGGGTATCATCGATGA
>WGLZ01000028.1 GCA_016471375.1 Cyanobacteria bacterium RI_101 | reverse complement strand
GTTCGAGTCGTTCTTCTGCGTTAAGCTGGTGGTAGCCCATCTTTGATTGCCTGTTTTGGTGGTACAAGTCAGGCTACCTTAGATGGGCCCCCTTTCGGCTAGCTCACCCTAAGTGGTGCACTTCATTTTTGAATCGGCGCAGTTGATAGATATTGAGCCAGAATTTGGAGAAAGGCTACTAGATAAACTTCGCTATCTACAGGCTTTTGTCTGTTACCACGTTAGTTATGTCCACTGGTTCCGAAAGATAGTCGTCTTGCACTAATTTGGGTTTGTCAAGCTATCTTGTAACTATGAATGTAAAGTTTTGTTAAGAGATTCAACATTTCTGGGTTTGATACCAACCGATAAGAAACGGAGCCTGACCCATCTGAGATGCGCCCTTAAAGACAGTCTGCTAAGATTAAACTAATTCTCTGGAGTCAGATTATCTCATGTTAACCCTAGACCAACTTATTTCAGATTCCTCGTCTTCCCATAGAAATTGCAACGCTAAACTGCGCCAGTCATTATTACTCCAATCTTCATAGGCTTGAGCGCTATTTTGTTCGACTAAATCAGCCATCTTAGCTAAGATTTCCAGTTGGGATTCAGAAAATTGGTCAACTTTTTGATGTAGTTTTTGCCTTAAGTTAATACTCACTGAGAGTCCTCTTAAAAATATAAATCTTCTTTTGGAACCATATGTCATCACTATAACATGGTGTTTCTCGTTTAAAAAGTCGGCGGCGCATAGGCCGAAATTCGCCATCTCCCAGATGGGTAACCAGCGCCGGCTGAAGAACCTTACAAAAGAACGGCGCCGGCTGATGGGATGGTCAAGCTTTTACTTATTGTTGATTAGATTTGTTAGCCCGGCGCCGAAGGGGGTTGATTGTTAAGGGGTTGGGGATTAAGATGGGTTGCTAATCGGCAAGATTGGACGCGTTGGATGAGGGGATAAAATCGCTCGCCTTGTCCGGCGAGAAAGCCATCCCACCAAGCGCCTTGCCAGATGGGGAGGAAGGGTCGGTAACCTTTCGGCGCCGTTTCTAGTGAGTGGAGGAGATGCGAGCGCCAAAAGTTCCCCAAGTTATCGCCCTTGGCTCGATGCCGTTGACTCCATAAACCGGCGCTGATCTTTTTTGTTAAATTATTGAGATGGTTGACGGAGTCTTAAGTCTGGAATAAAACGAAAGTCTCTAAGATTGAGGGTATAAAGTTCTAGATTGTGAGTTAGGGCAGTGGCGGCAATGAGGGCGTCAGGTATTATGAGCTTATGGCTCAGGGAATATTGCGCCATGAGTTTAATAAACTGGCTGGATATGGTTTGAGCAATTGGAATATTTTCAAGGAGGCTAAGGTGTTTTTGGATTTGACTAAGTTCCTTTTTATTGATTGCGCCGTAGTATAATTCAGCGCTGGTGATAATGCTTATTGCTAAGTTTTGACTACCAATCTGGCGCAATTCATGAATGATAGCGCCGTTATTTTTATAGAACTCAATCAGGACGTTAGTATCGCACAAAATCATTGGTTTTCTTCACCCCAGGCATTTTTGCGGATCGTTTCTTGAGTAACGCTTTTTCCTTCCCAAATCCCTGCTAGAGCGAAAAAGTCTTGTTCTTTTTCTTCAGAAGATTTAGATTTTTTCTCTGATTTTAGAGGATGGTCTTGGTATTCTAGAAATTCGATATATTCAAGGATTTTTTCTAGTTTTTCAGGGGAAAATTGTTGAATTTTCTGAATGACTATATTTGAAGTTAACATAAATTTCTCCTATTTTTACTATGACGAAGTTATCAAGCGGGCATTAGGATTGATTGAGTTTCTTCTCTATTTTATCCTAATCAGCTATCCTAACCAGCGCCGACTGAAGAGCCTGGCAAAAGCGGCGCTACATTAGGATTTTGATAGTAGAGGATGATGGAGTAGCAACAATATATCTAATAGGGAGGTAGTTGGAATCGTCCGGCGATAATTCCTGGCACAGTAATATCTTCGTCTAATTCTTCCCAGCGGAGGGCGTAACCATTAACCTCAATTTCAACTTTTGCTAACTGCTCGTCCGTCGCTTGTTTAAGGATACGGAAACGATCAGCAGGAAAACCCATAATGCGTCCGTCGCTAAGCTCACAATAGATCATTCGCTTTTCTGCCCAAGCTCTAATGGCGGCGGGTTCAAGGACAATTTTAGAATTAACGGTGGTGGAAGTCATAATAAGCCGTCTTTAAAAGCTCTTGATTGTTATAGACTAATTTTTCTACTTGACGTAACTCATGGGGCGGAATGCCACGATTGGATGCTAAGGTAATTGGTTCAAGCCAGAATTTGCATTCTCCATCAGGGGAGCGAACATGGATGTGTGAAGGCTCTGATCCCTCATCTGAGTAAAAGTGGAAGCGAAAGTGACTAATTCTGATGACTGTTGGCATTTGAAAAGGATAGCTTGCATCTGCTGACTCCTAGGGCGATTTGAGTTCTTTGATCAAACTAGCATAAATTTGCTATCTTGTGGAGGGAAACCAGCGCCGACTGATGGGATGGTCAAGCCTCTACTTATTGTTGATTAGATTTGTTGGCCCGGCGCCGAAGGGGGTTGATCGTTAACTGTTACATTTTAAGGAATCCGGTGCGGAGGGGCTAGAGATAGATGCGTCTTCCTTAGCGCCGATTCAGTTTTAAGGTGATTGAAGGACAGCGCTGAGAATCAGGTCATTCTTCGGGTAAGTCGCCAATTCCGGTAATCGCGTCTAAAACGATTTCTAACTTGGCTTGCAGTTGATTAAATTGATGCTCCATCCGGTCTAGTCGAGATTCTAGTCGATCAAACCGAGCGTCCACCCGATCGAATCTAGTGTCTATGTGTTCTTCCATAACTGAAAAAGCTTCACTGATCCGTCCGTCTGGCTCTAGGTCTAACTCAAGAGTTTTAATCCTCTCTAGGGCATGGGTCAATTGTCTTTTGAGTTGATTAATGTATTTATTTTGTTCGAGTTCGCTCATGGCTTAATCTCCCCAGTCGAGCTTCTATTATAGGTTATACCTTGGGAGGTTGATTGTTAAGGGGTTTGGGATTAAGATGGGTCGCTAATCGGCAAGATTGGGCGCGTTGGATTAGGGTATAAAATCGCTGTCCTTGTTCGGCGAGAAAGCCGCCCCACCAAGCGCCTTGCCAGACGGGGAGGAAGGGTAGGTGACCTTTCGGCGCCGTTAGGGAAAAGTTAAGTTCAGGGAAAATGGGCTAGATCTTCGGGGGTTAAGGCGATGGTTTGGTTGGCGGCTTTGAGCATTAGCTGAGCGGTGATTTTGTCGGCTTCTTGCCATTGTTGTTGTTCCAGCGCCGTTTCTAGTGAGTGGAGGAGATGGGAGCGCCAAAAGCGCCCCAAGTTATCGCCCTTGGCTCGATGCCGGAGTTGGAGCTAAAGATCTGATTAACTACCGTTAGTAAGGTCAGAAGGCCGATTGAGAGCAGGGCCGAAATGATGAATTTTTGCGCTTTCATAACTTGACTCCGTAAACCGGCGCTGGATAAGGGAAAGCAATTTTCTAGGGATAGCAAAATATTTTACAGGTTCAGCAGGATGCTAAATAACCATCAGATTCGGCGCTGACTAAAGAGCCTGGCAAAAGAACGGCGCTGGCTGATAGATGGGAAACAGAGAAAACAGGGTTCGTTTTTGATTTGAGCAGAAACTTAAATTATATTATCAGCTTAAATGTTGCCTTCACCGCCTACATTGCGAAGAGCTTGCGATACTCGTCGACTGAGGCAAGCTGGACACATACAGTTTTGATCAATCGTCTGCTTATGAGCCAAACCATGTACGACTCCATCTACTGAGTCAAACTTAGAGGCAAAAATATCAAAATATTGTGTGTCTCGCGCATTATAACGTCTAAAGATAGAGTAGGCGACATGATCAGCTAATTGAACCAATCTCGAAGCGTGGGAATCCACAAAAAATGGGGTGTCGGCAAGGTTGCGAATAACGCCCCACTGAGTTCCAATCGTTTGAAAGTCTCTTGCCAGTCTCTGTAGTGTTGTTTCGTAGGTACTCTTATCCAGAATTAACAGTCCCTGTTGCCGATCTCCTGAAGCTCGAAGACGAGATAAATAGCGATTGAATCGGCTACAAAGATCTTCAAAAGCTAACTCAACAGGATCGCGACTTGGATATGAAGCTTTATGAACTGCGCAAGCAAATACTCTTGTGTTATCATAGCTTTTTGCAAGCACCTGTAAAACTGCTTTGATGACACCTTGGGCATCTTCGCGAGACATTGAGTTCCAAGGCGTAACGCGTCGAGAAAATATCTCTGACGCATGAAATTCTATTTGGCTTGGATTTGCTGGTTCAATGCTTTGGGCTAGCCGATCTAGTTCTTGAGTAAACCAATTAATTTGAGACTCAAAAACCGAGACTCCTGCCAGAATAAAGTATTCTTCGTTTCTGTTTGCGGCGGAACCGGCATCATCAAGATATAGAAGATGCATACTTAAATAATAAACGGCAGCCGAGTGAGCTTTAGCTCAACGAACCGCAAATGCAGCTCTCTCAACCGCAGGATGATCATAACATACGGAAGCGTTCGGCGTCCACAATTTTGTGATCCATGTCTTTACGTGGTCAAGGCTGTACATCTAACGGGGGTATTTATAGGGCGCAAGTAACTACGTGGCACTTTAGGGCGTTGGCTGACATAAAACGAGCATTCTTAAAATTAATTTTTGTATTATCGTTCTCAAGTGTTTCAAGGCGCAATACCGATGTCGAGAGACTACAGTGAGTTGCTCAAACAGTCACCAGCTTGCCCTCGTTACTTGTCTATTTTTTCCTAACCAGCGCCTTTATCCTAACCAGCGCCGACTGAAGAGCCTCACAAAAGAACGCCGACTAACGGGGTGTTCAAGCCTCTACGGGTTGTTGATTAGATTTGGGACTGAGCAATTTTAATCCTGAGATAGTCCTGTTCCTTTAGCGATGGTATCGATACCGTCTTGAAGTATGCTTTTAATTTTTTCGCCCAGCGCCGTGAAGGGATCTTGAGGATCAGGCGCCGAAGGGGGTTGATCGTTAATAGGTTGGGGATTAAGATGGGTCGCTAATCGGCAAGATTGGGCGCGTTGGATTAGGGTATAAAATCGCTGGCCTTGTCCGGCGAGAAAGCCACCCCACCAAGCGCCTTGCCAGACGGGTAGGAAGGGTAGGTGACCTTTCGGCGCCGTTAGGGAAAAGTTCAGTTCATGGTGATGGTTGGGCCAGTGGGTTTGATACCAACCGAGGCGCTGGGCGTATTTTTGCCAGTTTTCAGGGTTGAGAGAGGAGGGGGCGTTACCGGCGCCGAAGCAGTCGTTAAAGATTTCGACTTGAGCGAGGAAACCGAATCGGTTTTGGCTATAAATTTGCCAGCGCCGGTCAATTTCGCTTAAGGATTCGCAGGGAAAATTGGCTAGATCTTCGGGGGTTAAGGCGATGGTTTGGTTGGCGGCTTTGAGCATTAGCTGAGCGGTGATTTTGTCGGCTTCTTGCCATTGGTGTTGTTCCAGCGCCGTTTCTAGTGAGTGGAGGAGATCCGGGTTTAGGGGATTAAAGTTTTGGTTTGTGTTGGAGATGGGCGGTTGGTCTTGCGTAGATGTCGGTTTTGATTAGTGTTTTAAAACTCTTCATATAGCAGTATTTAGAGTTGTGAAAACGCTAAGTCTTTTACTGGACAAAGATTGTAGCCATTTTATTTGCCCCTTCATTGGTGCAGATGTCTTTATAAAATCGGCATCTATCGAAAAGCTCGTTCATTCATTTCTTCAAAAAACAACTCTTCACTTTGAGCTACCATTTGCAATGCTATGCGGTCTTGTAGGATTCTTGAGTTAAAGTTTTTACGAACTTCCTCGTCCACACGATTGAGCAGAAATGGTATTTCGTGGCCAGCATGGTTCATCTGGCAGTCAGCAGTCATGATGCGGAGCATATTTTCTAGATGATCTTCATGCACCTCAAAACCAAAAACTTTGTTTCTTGGCTTAAAGATACCTCGTAAAATTCGAGGAGCATAATTATTAAGAAATAAGGGTAATGTTCCTCTAGATTTCTCACCTTGGTTTTTGTTAGGAGCATTACTATTAATCAAGTGATCGTAAAGCGTTTCTACGATGTAAAGCTCTCCCGATCTTAAAGCACGAGCAAAAGTAGAAAATATTACGCTGGCTTTAATATTTTTTATTACACCAATGCATTCTTTGTCGCTAGAAAATAAATTTACGTAAAGATCTACTCCCTCTTGTGTCGCAACTAACCACTCATACACTAGCGTTCCATCAAAAAAGATATGAGGTTCTGCAATTTCTAAACCATGTCTCACCTCAAAATATCTGAGATAAGCAGTTGAAGAAATACCAAAGAGAGCCTGCTCCTGTCGAGCGATAAAATCATTTGTGCTTATTGAGTCGTCTAGATAAGCCCGACCAGACCAATAATGTAGGGAATCCTGTAAAGGCCTGCGATGGGAGATGCTCCCAATCCCTACACACAATGCCTGTCCTGCCGAATACATTTGCAATGGAAGTGCTGGAGTCCCATCTATTGCCGCAACCCGACCTTGCTCTAGCTCTGGAGCATTACTGAATAAACCAAACTCAACTTTCCGCAACCTTGGTCTACCTCCTGACAGCGACTCTGAGGATTCCATTACTTCTCTTGCTTCACGAGTAATTTGTCTAGCTTGATCACTATCCAGCATTTCAATGACATCATCAGCAATACCCCCAAAAGTTGTAGCAAATTCATCACGGTCGATACGTCTTGAGCGTCTAACTAACTCACTAAACATAGTTTTTACTATCCTAATTTTGAAAATACGTTAAGAACGCAGGTATCCGACCGCATTCTGCGATCATGTTTTGCCATGTTATTTTTAGTTGCACTACCGGGTTCTTGTTGTCGACCGCGTGATACATAAGCAGTATCCAGCCAAGTTAAACCACAAGCAAGAGCCATTGCAGAAACATCTGATGGGACATCATAATTTAGGTCTTCATGTCTAAGTCCACTCCATTTTGGTAAAAAGATGCATAGCCTTCCGTTAGAATTCAGAGATGCAGCCAATGCAACTATTATCTCTTTCATTATAGAAAGATAATTATCATAACTATTGGCAGATGCTAGTTGATCGTTGTATAAATGGCTGGACTGTCCATAGTACGAAGGGTCTATGAACATCCAATCGGCTTTAATCGGTAGAGGGATTCGGGCATCGTGCTTTTCAATGAAGTGTCGACGGGGGTATAAATCAAATAACTTAATCGTTAATCTGAAGTTAGAGTCTTTTTGCCAGTGCTCTCGATCATCATAAACACGTTTTAACATTCCGCTACCAGCCATTGGATCGACTGCTATACCTGATTGAGGAGCAAAATAATAGAGTGCATTTGCATAGATCTCTCCGGGAATTGAGCCTGGAAAATCTTCTTCTTTTCTCCATTTTGGATGGCTAAAAGCCCACCAGTCTGAAGGTTTTATAATATCAAGATTTGTTTTAATACTTCCATTGCTTTTACACCAATTTCGATGGATCTGAGTATGACTTGCTTCAGAATTGTTTTCAAGAAATTTAATGGCTTCAATTAGATACTCTTTCGCTCCATTTTTTTGACGTTGAGCATATTGAAAAAGTAGAGGAGAGGCTTGACGCAAAATAGTTGTATCTATGCCAGCTTCCTCAAGATTAATGATAGCTTGACCTTGGATAATAAATCCTTTTGCCCTTGTTAAATTAACGCCAGCTTGACTACATACTTGACTAAGTCTTAACTCATTTGAGTTACTCTTTCTTTTCGTCTCAATTATTTGAGAAACTTTGGCCCATAACTTTGCACGATAAAATGCTCCTCCAGGCTCCCTTTTAGAAGATAGTTCAGCACATTGTGCAAGCTCTTTAGGATCTGAAACTTGAGAAAAAATAAGTTCAGCAGTCTCATAAAAAGAATTGTTATCTATCACACTCCTAAACTGGTTTACAAGACCTTCAACTCTATTTTTTAGATACTTCAAAGAACCATTACCAGAAAGTTTGAGTACCGGAGAATTATTATCGTGAGTCAAAATTTTTGAGACATCATTTTGGATTCTAGAAGTCACTTTCGTCCCCTCCAGTTACTGAGTTTTGTAGCTGATAGTTCACTTTAGGACTTGTGTTATCAGTTCTCATGAGTTCAAATGGAGATGGAGCCATTTGAGCTAATACCGTGGCTTTGGACTCATATATTGCAACAAGAGCCTGACCAGTACCTAATCTCATTGCCTGTGGAGAAAACTCCTTACCCATTGTTTGAGTTGCAGCATCTGCTTCAGCCTTACTGTTCTGTCGCATGACAAATTTTGTGTTCAAGTTATTCATAACACGCTGAGGAATCTGTGAAGTATTTTGCAGACTCAAAATGATTGAGTGATCAACCGATCTTCCTTCTCTCATGACCCGCTCAAATGCACGTTCTAATGCAGAACTATGTCGAGAGTCATTATCAAAAATTCGGTGAGCTTCATCTACCATTTGAACGATTCCTACTGAATTTTCTCCAAGACGTTTACGATATTGCTGGCAGATCCGCAGAAAATAGGAAAGAATCAAAGCATAGGATTGCTCATCCATTTGTGAGTAATCAATTACGATCAATCTCCCAGATTGGACAAAGTCCTCAAGACTAAAAGCTGTAACACTTCGCTGACGATTACCATCTAGACTAGAACCTCTCAAGCGATTAGTTGGCTGTTGCCGGATACTTTGCCCAATTACATCCAACCAAGGCATACCACGACGACGCATACGAACTTTTCTAAGAATAGCACTTCCTACCATTTGGTTAATTTGTTCGAGAGGCGGCAGGGCATTGTCAATGCGTCTTTCGACCTCATTAGTAATATCATCTAGTGAATAGAATGGACGACTGTCATTAGAAACCTGTTCGCGGAGGGCATGTGCAGCATTGGCAAATCCTTCAAATTGATTCTGCTCATTGGAATAAGGGAAAAATAGACTTGCAAGAATTTCTGGAGAAAAATCTGAAGCACGGAATCCAATAACCGTTCGCACACTATTAGGATCGCACAAGCCATAAAATCCAACTCGTGTTACATTAGACACTTGACGAGGACGTAATCCATACTGCTCAAATTGTCGCCAGATTTCAGTAGGTATACCCGGATCTGTATTTGCATGATCAACAAAGCCGTAATCTGGTTTGGCATCATGTAGAAGAACGCATTTTCTAAATTTAAGAGCTTGTTCTACAAGGTTCGCCGAGACGTTAGATTTACCTGATCCTGTCCCCCCAGAAACCATGATGTGATAGTTAAATTTGAGAGCATCAATGCATAAAGGAACACCCGCTGCATTAAGAAGCTCTCCTATGACATTAGAACTACCATCTTCGCCATCCAATCTTTGAGGAATACCAATAACTCTGCTGGTGTCTTCGATATTTAGTCTGCTTACAACTGCTCCGGGCAAAGGGCGAAGGCGAGGAGTTAGCAATTGGCGACCGTTGTATTGACCGAGAATACCGATTTCAAAAACCTGAACCGATTCTACAGATTGAACCTCTGGATGCTCTTGCATCAGCCTTAGACCATGTAAGATCGTTGGGTCAAGCCTGTTGCTATTAACAATTGAAATGTTGCGGTTTGGCTCAAGGATTTGACCAATCCATGCCATTTCACCCTGATCAACCCGGACATAATCAAATAGAGCAAACCCTTCCTCTATGCTTGCCATTGCTTGAACGTGGGACAAATCTCCACTAGTTCCATCATGTAGGATTATCATTCAGCTTGCCTTTTGTGTAATCACCGGTTTGATATCCAATTTGCCCATAATTTACTGGGGTTGTCGGCATTCACTTGTCAATCCGCCTATAGCGGGCCTAAGTGAATCATGAACAGGCTCCGGTTAGCTCCCCCCTTTCCAAGGGGGGTTGGGGGGGATCATCACTCGATTGCGTTCAGCACCCATTTAGGCCTGCTATACTTATAGTTTTGGACATCACATGGTTAACAGGTATAAAATTCATTAAGATGTTAGGTGGTGAAAGTAGAGATTTTTTAAGCTCCCCGAGTATCTTAGGGCCGCCTAACGGAGAAGTCAAGTAGAGCACAGTGCCGATAATCACTACGCCTACCCGCCGATCTGTCCTAAGCCTTACTGTACAAGGATTTGGCGAAACGTAAAGTTTTATGGCCTTCACCCCTAGCGCCGGGCGGGCAAAGCCGTTGCCCTAGGGCCTTCCTATAATGGGGATATTGTTTCTTGAGCGCGGCCAGCGTGGTGCCTCCATCCCGTTTAATCCCCCTAGTCGTCGGACTCAGCGCCATCCTAGGGTTAATCATCTGGTTAATCGACTCCATCCTGCGACTCTACGCCCAGGTCGTTTGGACGTCGCCCTTTTTAGGCAACGTTCTGATCTTATTTATCCTCGCCTTACTAGGATTTTTAATTTACGCCTTTATTTATTACTTTAACCTCAGCAACGGCAACAAAAGCGCCAAACCCCGGCGCCGGGCCGTCAAACTGCCCGAGCAGAAAAACGAAACGGCGCTGGCCCAGCTACAGGCGCTAGACCGGCAACTAGAGCAGATCGAAGATCAAATCGCCAAAGAAGCCTTTCGGCGCAAATCCCAAACCCTGAGAACCCATCTGCAACGGGGACAGTTAAAAATTGTCGTTTTCGGCGTCGGCTCCGCCGGGAAAACCTCCCTCGTCAACGCCCTGCTGGGGGAAAAACGGGGGCAAGTGGCGGCGCCGATGGGAACCACCGAGAGCGGACAAACTTATGTCCTACCCCTAGAGGGCCTAGAGCGGGAAATCTGGATTACCGACACGCCGGGGATTTTAGAAGCCGGCGGCGCCGGGGGAGAGCGGGAAAAAGAGGCTCGACAGTTAGCGGCGGAAGCGGACTTGCTCATTTTTGTGGTGGACAACGACCTGCGGCAATCGGAATACGAAAGCCTAGAAACCCTAGCGGCCATTGGCAAACGCTCCCTGCTGGCGCTCAATAAAAAAGACCTCTACCCAGAGGAAGAGTTAAAGGAACTTCTGCAAACCCTGCGGGCCCGAACCGGGCATTTTCTCGCGCCCCAGGATGTGGCGGCCATCGCGGCGGCGCCGGCGGATCTGCAAATTCAACCCGGTTTGCGAGTCAAACCCGACCCGGAAATTAGCCCCCTCTTGCGAAGGTTGGAGACCATTCTGCGGCGGGAGGGGGAAGATCTGATCGCCGATAACCTGCTCCTGCAATCCCAGCGCCTCGGGGAATCCCTGCGCCAGAGCATCGACCAACAACGGCGCCGTCAAGCCCAGAAAATTATCGACCGTTACCAGTGGATCGGCGCCGGGGTCATCGCCGCCACGCCCCTACCGGTGGCGGATCTCTTAGCCACCGCGGCGGTAAACGCCCAGATGGTGGTGGAAATCGGTCAGGTCTATGGTTGTGAGTTGGATCAGACCCAGGGTAAAGCCTTAGCCCTGTCCTTGGGTAAAACCCTGGTGGGTTTGGGCTTGGTGAAAGGCGCCGCGCAGGTCTTGGGGCAGGCGCTCCAATTCCACGTCAGTTCCTTCCTTATTGGCAAAGCCATCCAAGCCGTCGCCGCGGCCTACCTGACCCGCGTCGCCGGCCAGAGTTTTATCCAATACTTCCGCCAAAACCAGGACTGGGGAGACGGCGGCGTTAGCGAAGTGGTGCGGGAACAGTTTCAACTCAACCGCCGGGACGAATTTATCCAACAGTTTGTCAAACAGGCCGTCAGTCGGGTGGTGGAACCCTGGAGCCAGGTCTGGCAGGAATCCCCAACGGCGCCGGAACCCCTGCCGGATCTCGGCGCTCTGCCCCAGATTAAAGCCGAGCTAATCCCGGAGCCGGAACCTGTGCCCAGGAGCGCCTACGGGGATTGGGAAGCGCCGCCCCGGCGCCGGGCGGAGTGGTAAAAGCTAACCCTTAACCCCGCTCCCCGTGTCGGTGGGGATAATGTAGCGTTGCGCCAGGATAAAGAGGACAATCACCGGGGCGATGGCGATCACCGACCCCGCCGCGATCAAGCGCCAATCCAAATCCAAGGCGCTGGCCAGCTTCGCCACCCCCAGGGGCAGGGTGAAATAGTCCGGGTTATCCAAAACAATCAGGGGCCAGAGAAAATCGCTCCAGGCGCCGATAAAGACAAAAATCGCCAGGGTCACCAGCGCCGGGCGGATAGCGGGAAGCATCACCCGCCACCAGATCCCCAACTCCGAACAGCCGTCCAAACGGGCCGCTTCCTCCAGTTCCTTGGGAACGCCCTGGAAGGCTTGCCGCAGGAGAAAAACGCCAAAGGCCGACGCCAACCCCGGCAGAATCACCCCCAGATAGGTGTTCCGCAGTCCCAACTGGACAGTGAGAATGTAGAGGGGAATCATCACAATTTGGAAGGGAATCATCAAGGTCGCCACAATAGCCGCCAGCAGGGCGTCCCGGCCCCAGAAGTTCATCCGAGCCAAGGGATAGGCCGCCAGGGAACAAAAGAGGAGATTGAACCCCACCGTTAAAACCGCCACCAGGGCGCTGTTGAAGAGGTAGCGCCCAAAGGGGTAGTTTTGCCAGACCTTGGCGAAGTTCTCCCAGGTGGGGGAGCGGGGTAGAAGTTGATCCAGGGGGCCGAAGATATTTTCCGTGGGGGATTTCAAGGCGGCGCTGAGCAACCAGAAGAGGGGAAACAACATCAGCGCCGAGAGGAGGCTTAAGAGCAGATAACGGCGCCAGTAGGCGAAAGGAGAAGGATTTTGTTTTTGCATGATTGATAATCCTGAAGTTTGATCCCCCCTAGCCCCCCTTGAAAAGGCTACCGTGTACACATAACTAAAAGAATTTCTGAAATTCTATCAAGAACCCCTCCCTAGCCCTCCCCTTGGCAAGGGGAGGGGACAAAGATTTCTGGTTCTCCCCCTTACCAAGGGGGAGTTAGAGGGGGTTTTGACATTTGTGTTACCGTAGCTTGGGAAGAGGACAATTACCCCCAGTGATGATTGAGCGCCAGCGCCGCTAGCAGGGAAAATTGAGCGAGCAGAATCGCGCCGTAGAGCCAAGCCCGCCCCCGTAGTAGCGCCACCCCTAGACCCAGGGTTTGCAAATTCACCCAGGCGCCGAGGAGTAGAAAACCCAACAGAGCGCCGGACCAGAGGGTTTCCAAATAGGGAACTAGAAAACTGACATTAAAAATGCCGTTGAGGGGAAAGAGCGCCCCTAAAGCCAGCATTAAAAGGACCTGTTGAGTGGGGGTAACGGCCCAGGTTAAGGCCTGAGCCAGGGGGAAAAAGACCGCGATCAAGGCCGCCAGGGCGCTGGTTACAATCACAATCCCCGCCAGTTCTAAAAACTCATCCCCTAGAGCTTGGACTGAAAGCCTTAGCTTTTCCCCCAAGGGGAGTCCCGTCAGGGGTTTAAAGTCGGAATCGTAGCGAAGATTGCCGCTCCGGTGCAGGGGATCGGGGTCGTCCGCTTCGGCGTTAACCGGCGCTCCCCGTAGAAGCGTTTCGGGGGATTGGTCGTAGAGACTAAACCACAGCCCCGCCAACAGCGCCGCTACCCAGGTTAAGGCGATGCGCAGAAAGATTAACTTGGGTTGACCGGCCAAAAAGGTTAAAGTTAGCGCCACCGCGGCCCAATTCAGGGTCGGCGCCGCCACCCAAAAGGCCGCCACCACCGGCAAAGGCGCTCCCTGACGCAACAACCGCCGGGCCACCGGCGCCGCGCCCACCCCTCCCAGGGGAAAGAGAATCCCTAACCCGGCGCCCAGCAAACAGCCCAACAAACGGTTCTGGGGCAACCGCCCGATCCAGCGTTCCCGGTCTATCCAGATAAGCAATAGACTGGAGATCAGGGTTCCCAGCAACAGGGAGGGCAGGGTGACGCAAAGATAACTCACAAAGCAAGTTAGGACTAAGGTCAAGGTCTCGGGAGAGAGGAGAGGCATCGCGGCGGACGGAGAGCGGGCAAAGATCTCCCCAAGATTACCCCAATTTCGCGGCCGCTTCCCCCGACCTACCGTGTTTGAGATCCCCCCTAGACCCCCCTTGGAAAGCTACGGTGTACACACAAGTCTTTGGTTTTGCCATTAACCTTATCTCGCCCCCTAAATCCCCCAATTCTGGGGGACTTTGAACTCAGAAAGGCTCCGAACTCCCCCCAAAATTGGGGGGCTGGGGGGGCAAAACGAGATGTGTGTACACGGTAGCCTTGGAAAGGGGGGAAAACTTCTCAAAGTCCCCCTTGTAAAGGGGGATTTAGGGGGATCAAACCCCTACTCAGGCCCCGTCAGTTGCTCCACTTGATTTTCCCGCTTCTCGCTGGGGCGCTTCAGTTTCGGCTTCGGCATCATTTGTAGCAACGCTTTATTGATCTGCTCTCGGGCGTCGGCGCTAGCGGATTTAAGGGGCTGGGGCAGGAATTTATCGCCGACACCCACAAAGATCACGCCGCCGATGATGACGGGCGGTAGAAGTTTCATCAACAGTTTACCAATCCACATAGTTCTGATCTCCCAATAAGCTCCCCCTCTTGGGAGGGGGCTGGGGGGTGGGTTCTAAGCACGAACATTAACCCGCCCCTAACCCCTCCGAGGGCGGGGAACCGAAAACTTCTCATTACGGCCTAATGTAGCAACTTCCTCCCGGAATGTCAGGCTGAGCGCCGGTTTTTTGCCCTTAAAATAAGGAAACGCAATTTTGTCCGCCGAGTTTCGCTATGTTTAACTGGTTCCGTCGTCAATTTGGCAATAACGCCCCCGACTCGACCCCGGCGCCGGAGGAAACGGCCAGTCCGCCCCCGGAAAGCGAAACGCCAGAGGCGGAAGACGCCGCGAGTTTGTCTTCAGTCGCCCCCTCTCCAGCAAGCGAGGCTCCCGAGGCCTATTTAGCTTGGGCCAAGGAAGCTTACCAGAATATTCAGGCGCGCAAGGGACAAACGGAGTCCAGCCCGGAAGCGCCGGAGGAAACCGGCGCCGTCGAAGAAGTCGAAGCGAAGCAACAGGAACCGGAGATCGAAACGGAGAAAAGCCCCGCCTGGCTCCAAAAATCCGACCGCCTTGAAGCCCTCAAGGAAACGGCGCTGGAGACCCCGGCGGAAAAAACGCCCCAACCGGCGCCGGAACCGGACGAGGATTTTCTCTGGTCAGCCCAGGTGCTGGCGGCCCAGGGACGAGCGCCGGAGGACGTGGCGGAAGAAGAAATTAACTGGCTCAGTAAACTGCGTCAGGGACTCACCAAAACCCGCCGCAATCTGGTCAATCAACTCAAGTCCATTGTCGGTCAAGGTCCTCTTAATCCAGAGGCGGTGGAGGAAATCGAGGCGCTTCTGCTTCAGGCCGACGTCGGCGTGGCGGCGACGGAGCACATTATCCAAACCCTCCAAGCCAAACTGCGGGAAGAAGCCCTGCCGCCGGATCAGGCCATCGAGTTTTTGAAAGGGATTTTGCGGGACATTCTGGATCAACCCCTGCAAAGCTACCCCGAAACCTTCGCCCCCCAGGCGGATTGTTTAAATATCTGGCTCCTGACCGGGGTCAACGGCGCCGGTAAGACCACCACCATCGGCAAACTGGCCCATTTAGCGACGAACTCCGGCTATCGGTGTTTAATCGCGGCGGCGGACACCTTCCGGGCCGCGGCGGTGGAGCAGGTTAAAGTCTGGGGCGAACGAACCGGGGTGCCGGTTATCGCCAATCCGGGGCAAAATACCGACCCGGCGGCGGTGGTCTTCGACGGCGTCAGCGCCGCCCAGTCCCGGCAAGTGGATTTACTCCTGATCGACACCGCCGGGCGCTTGCAAAATAAGAAAAACCTGATGGACGAGTTGGCCAAGATTCGCCGCATTATCGATAAAAAAGCGCCGGACGCCCAGGTGGAATCCTTACTCGTTCTCGACGCCACCCTGGGGCAAAACGGCCTCCGCCAAGCCCAGGTCTTCTCCGAAGCGGCCCGACTGAGCGGCGTGGTTTTAACCAAACTGGACGGCACCGCCAAGGGGGGCGTGGCCCTGGCGGTGGCCCAACAGTTAAACCTCCCCATCCGCTTTATCGGCGCCGGGGAGGGGATTGAGGATCTGCGCCCCTTCTCCAGTTACGAATTTGTGGAGGCGCTGTTAAACGGTTAGGGAAGGGGCCTTAAGATTAAATCTGTTTCTCCCGGAGCGCTAAATCATGGCTGTCAAACTTTATTTTCTGCGTCACGGCGAAACCACCTCTAGCCAAAGCGGCACCTACTGCGGTCGGGTGGATATCGACCTGACCGACGCCGGTTATCAAATGGCGCAACAGTTCGCGGAGGCTTACCAATTTCTCCACTGGAAGGCGATTTTCGCCAGCCCCCTCAACCGCACCGTGGCCACCGCCCAACCCCTGAGCGAGAAGATTGGGCTGAAAATCCAAAAACGCACCGGCCTCAAAGAAATCGCCTACGGCAAATGGGAAGGGAAAACCCCGGAGGAAGTCAACGCCGAATTTCACGACGACTATGTGCGCTGGCTGGCGGACCCCGGTTGGAACGCGCCCACCGGCGGCGAAAAGGGCATTGACATCGCCCGCCGCAGTTCGGAGGTGCTCGAAGAAATCGAGCAGACCTTTGACGAAGGCAATATTTTAGTCGTCTCCCATAAAGCCACCATCCGCATTATGCTCTGCGCTCTCCTGGGCATCGACCTGGGGCGCTACCGAGACCGTATCGGCATCCCCGTGGCCTCCTTGAGCGTTGTGGAAATGGCGGAGCGGGGGCCCCTCATCGAAGTCATGGGAGACCGGGCCCACCTCAGTCGAGAACTACGGGAGCGGGCCGGCACCTAGCGCCCGAGGGAAACCGCCGGGCGATACTGGCTTGGCTCTTTACCTAGACTGTCTTCAAAAATGGTCAGATTTTGGGGTCTGCAACGTTTGATCTGAACGCCGATCCCCTGGGCGCCTTCCTGGCTCAAGTCCTCTAGATAGCCCTTGTAGGCGCTTTCGGCTTCCCCCGTATTGAGAAAGGGACCAAAATAGTAGGTGCAACGGGGGGTTTGAGTGACGACCTCAACCCAGACCGCCAACCCAAGCTGGTTCAGGACGGTTAACACAAACTCTTTCATCGGGACTTGCCTAGATACTGTGGAGACGATGCCATTTTAGCCCTAGTCTGAAATGTTTCTTAACATTTCCCTAGCGATTGTCTCCCGTTATAGCCCTAACCTAGGGGAGAAGCGGTCTTCGGAGATACAGATTTTAAATTTAGCGGCGCTCCCCGGCGCTGGCGGTAGAGTTCGTAGAGGGTAATGGCGGCGGCGACGGAGGCGTTTAAACTAGGGGTCTTTCCCGCCAGGGGAATAGAGACGAGATAATCGCAGTGTTTTTGCGTTAACAAGCTTAACCCCTCCCCCTCGGCGCCGATCACTAAACCCACAGGCCCCTGCCAGGAGACTTCCTGAATGGATTGGGGCTGATCCCCCGCGGCGCCGTAGATCCAAAACCCCGCCTCTTTCAAGGTTTCCAGCGCCCGACTGAGGTTCACCACCCGAGCGACGGGCAAATGTTCTAGGGCGCCGGCGGCCACTTTGAGAACCGCGGAAGTTACGCCCGCGGCCCGCCGTTGGGGAATGACGACGCCCTGGGCGCCGAGCGCCTCGGCGGTGCGGATGATGGCGCCAAGATTATGGGGGTCGGTGATGCTATCGAGAATGACAATAACGGGGTCGGAAGCGCCGGCCTTGGCCTCGCTGATCAAGGTTTCCAACTCCCGGTATTCGTAGGGCGCCATCTGGGCGGCGATGCCCTGATGGTTGGCGCCGTTGGTGATTTGGTTGAGACGTTGGGGGGTGACTTCGTCGATGACGGCGCCGCGAGCTTTGGCGGCCATCAGTTGGGGACGGTAGCGACTGTCAAACAGCAGATGGGAGAGCGCCCAAATTCGATTCAGTTGGCGCTCCGCTTCCAGCGCCGCTAGGACAGCGTGGCGGCCGTAGATCAGATCGGGGTTTTCCGTTTCTTCCGCGGTTTCCTTCTGGATCTCCGCCTTCGGCGCCGGGGAGGGAATCACCACCTTAGGCCGGGGGCGTCCCTGGGAACGGGGTTCAAATTTAGGGGAACGAGAGACGCGGGCCGGGGATTTATTCGTCCGCTTTTTGGGTTTTTCCATGGTTCTGGGGGAGAAGAAGATTAACGGTCAGGCAAGTTCAAGCGAGCCAACAATTCCGCTAGGCGCTGGGGATTTTGCAGGTAAAGGTAACCCAAAAGCGTTTCCAATCCGGTGGCCTGTTGGTAAAGGGCGCCGGATAAACGACGGGGCCCCTTAGCCGCTTGATTGCGGCCCCGCCTGACCCAATCCTGCTCCAACGGGGTGAGGTGGGGCGCTAAAGTTTCCAGAAGTCCCGCCTGGGTTTCCGCCCTCACCTGGGCGACCACCCGCTGATGATAGACTCCGAGGCGCTGGGGAGGTAAAAGGTAATAAGTTCTAATATAGAGTTCAAAAACAGCGTCCCCTAAGTAAGCCAAGGCCGCCGGACTCAGGCGCTGGAGAGTCTCCGGGGGGAGCGGCGCCGGCGCCGACCCAAACAATCCTAGGGTTCTAGGTCCCGTCATGGACGCTCGGGAAAATTAAGAAGCCAGCGCCGCCAGCGCTTCGTCTAGATTGTTGTGAAGGGGCAGAAATTTTTCCAGACGAACCAGTTTTACTGTTTGCGTCACCCGGGGATTGGTGACAATCTGCAAACTCCCGGATTGGGCTTTGGCTTGCTTGGCCAACTGTACAAGGGAGCCTAACCCGGAGCTGTCGAGGAAGTCGATTTTCGCTAAATCTAAAATAATATGGCTCGGCCCGCCGGTCAGGTGATCGCTGACGACTTTCCGAAAAGTCGGCTCCGAAAAGGTGTCCAGTTGACCCGTCAGGCGAAAAATTTGACAATCGTCCTTGACCTCCAAAGTGCCCCGCAAGCTCACGGTCAAGTTTAGTAGTTCAGCAATAACAACCCCCCTGGGAAACCCAAAATGCGACAGAAGGGCATTATAACCCGATTTCGGCAATGGTTTATCAGCCCCTGGCGATATTCGGCCCCTCTGCGCCGGTTTTACAACAGAAGCTCAGGGAGCGACTAGTTCTCGCGCTCGCAGTCCGCTTCTAGCGCTCGCTCAAGTTCATCGACGACCGCCGTTAAGGTCGCCCCGATGGTCGGTTCTATTTTGCTGGCGATTAACCACGGCTCGGCTTTACTGTCGGGAACCATGACCGCGGGCCGCTGGTCCTCGGCGCTGTTAACCTATCCGGTTCCCTACGCCGTCAATATTCCGCTCGCCGACGGAAAATAGGTTAGTCTTAAACCAAACTTTAGTCTTGTAATGCTCCCTACCTCGTTGGGAGTCGCGACGAAGTTGTTGATAAATTTACGCGCTTCTACTTCTTCGATCGATATGTCTAAATTATTTTCCCTTTTTCTGCGGAAAGAAGCCATTGGCTCTCTACTGAGCGCCCTTGCAATCCTCGTCGCCTCCGGTCAGCCTTGGCAACCGGCGGAGGCGGCGATTACCGTCACCGGCCGAGAAACCGCGCTCGGAGTCAGTTTTGAATATTCTGGCTCCATTGATTTAACCGGTTTAAGCGTTGTCGCCTCCGGAACCGCCGGAGGATTTGTGAAACCCCAAGCGCCGCCAACAATTCTCCTTGGCTTCGGGGACTATACTATTTACGGCGACGTCTTTAAAACCCAACCCTCTGCCTTGGGCCCCGGCTCGGCGCTGACGCCGGCCACAAGCAATCTCGGCTCGATTTTCGGGGTTCAAAACGACGACGGAATCTTCCCCGATCTCGTCGCCGTTCCGGCCAGCTATACGACGGGCCTTTTGAACGGCTCCTCAATCTTTGACGGGGCGACTTTCAATACTTTGGGTCTCGCTCGCGGAGTCTATCAATGGACGCTCTCCAATGACGACACCGTTGTTTTAACTGTTGTGCCTGAGCCGCTAACCCTTTTAGGCGCTAGCGCCGCCGTCGCCTGGGGGGTCGCCTTTAAGCGCCGCAAGTCGGTTTAGGTTTAAGTGACGCCCTGGGGAACGGGTTTCGGCGCCGTTTCCAATTCCAGCGCCGCCTTGGGATAGGGGATGCGTTGATGGTGGAACTGTTGCCAGACCCGCACAAAAACCTCGGCGATGATCGGCAGTTCTTCGTATTTCAGACCGCTGGCGGTCAGTTGATGCTCCCGCCAGCGGGCCTTTAAAATGCGGTTGACCATAGCCAAAGCCACGTCGGGATTTTGCTCCTTGAGGGAGCGGAGCGCCGCTTCGCAACTATCCGCCAGCATGACGACGCCGGTTTCCCGAGATTGGGGAATAGGGCCGTCGTAGCGAAAGTCCTCTTCTTTGACCGCGCCTTTTTCCTTGGCTTGGTAATAAAAATAGGAAATTAAGAGGGTGCCTTGATGTTCTGGGATAAAATCCTGAATCACCTGGGGTAAATGGTACTTGCGAGCCATCGCCACCCCCTCGCTGACGTGCTTTTTAATAATGGCGGCGCTCTGGGCGGGGTTATTGATTTGGTCGTGTTTGTTGGGGCCTCCCAGTTGATTTTCAATAAAGGCCAGGGGGTCGTGCATCTTGCCGATGTCGTGGTAGAGAGTGCCGGCCCGAGTTAGCTCGACATTACAGCGTAGTTCCCGCGCCGCGGACTCCGCCAAACAAGCCACGAAAAGGGTGTGCTGGAAGGTTCCCGGCGCCTCCTTGGCTAAGCGTTGGAGCAGAGGGCAGTTGGGGTTGCTCAACTCCACAAGGCGAATGGGGGTGACCGCGTCGAAAATGCGCTCTAGGTAGGGGGAAAGGCCAATGGCCACCACCACCCAAGCCGTGCCCACCAAACCGTAAACCACGGCGCCGGGCAGAAGCGTGTACCAAACTGTCGCCGGGGTGGCGCTGAGGATCAAGTAGCTAATCCAATAAATCCCCCCCTGAACCACGCCGACGCCGATCCCCAAAAACGCCAGATCGTCCCGAGAACGGAGGCGACCCGCCAGCGCCGCGGCCACGAGACCCGCTCCCACCGAGGAGAGGAGGTATTCCCAATTAATCGTCTCCACCGCGAAGGCGGACAGGCCCCCCAGGAGCGCCACCTGGGAAATCGCGAGAGTGGGGCCATAGTAACTGCCGGCCAACACCCCTAGCGCCGGTAGGTCGGTATAGCGGGGATTAACGAGGGTGAGCGCCGGAGCGGTGACGCTCAGCAAACAGAGCAGAATATGATCCCGACGACGCAGGGGCCGGTGAATCCGCCGACTAACGGCGCTGAACGCGACCAGGGCGGCGCCGACCAAACCGGCGGTTCTCGCTAAACCTCGCCAGTTGACGCCCCGTTGGCTCAGCCCCAGCCCATCTAAAATCACAAATTGGCGCTGGTCAATCACATCTCCGGCTTTGACAATCGTTTCGCCTTGCCGGATCGAGACCACCACCGGCGGCATGGAGAGAACCGCCTGCTCCGCCTGAAGTTTGGTGGCTTCTTTGTCAATGGTGAGATTATTCTGATCCTTCAACAGCGCCGCCAGGATTTCCGAGGCGACAAAATCCGGTTTCGGGGGCAAGGCGTTGCGGAGATGCAGTTGGATTGTTTCTAGGAGCAAGCTATTCGGTAGCCCCGCCGGCAATCCTTGAATCAAAATGCGGTCGTGAACTTGGGTAATGCTTTGTTGGGTGGTTTCCCAGGTGGGTTGGTTCAGTTCCAGCGCCGCGGCGATCACTTTGGGGGAGAGCCGCCCCAGGGTTTCCTGGGAAAGCTGAGCCATGACCCGCTCATAGCGCCGCCGGGCCTCGTCGATTTGTCGAACCCAATCGGCCCGCTGTTTCGGGGCGGGGGAAGCCGCTAGAAAACGGTCGAGAACGGCGCTCGACTCTGGGGACGAAAACTGGGGGCGTTGGGCCGGCGCCGCCAACAGGGCTTCTCTGAGGGGTCGCCACTCTCCCGCCGGCAGACTACGGAGAGCCTGCTGTTGGAGAAGCGTCGCCGTCTCTAGAGGTAAATAGGGAAAGGGCGCGCCCAAGCGCCGCAATTGATTGATTTGCTCCAAAAACTCCCGGCGCTGTTCCTTGAGGCGCTGGGTTAGATCCGGATCCCGATGGAGGCGGGGCACAATGCCTGTGCGGATTTCCTTCCGTTTCGCCTCCGTGGTCTTTTCATCCAAAAACTCGCCGTCCTCCGGGGCGTAAATCGTCTGGGGCGCCTGACTGCCCACCGCCAGTTGCGGTTGATTATAAAAGCGATACCCCACCACCCCCGTAAGGGCCAGCGCCGTCGCGCCAAACATCAGGGGCGGATGCAGGACTTTAATCCAACGGGCGTGATAAAGTTGGCGCCCCCAGCGGGCGCCGGGACGTTGGATGGCTTTCCACCCGGAGGCGAGAACGCCGGCAATTTCAGCGAAATGCTTCATGAGCTAAGTCAGTTGAGCCGCTAGACAAAGGTAATTAAGGCGCGGAGATTACGGAGACGGTTATTCCCTAACCCACTAAGCTATTGACAATGGACTCGCTCACACGAGATCAATTTTAAACGAGGTCGGCCTTGGATTGATCCCGTCGCTCCGGTGAGGGGAACCGCCCCTAACCCCGTTGGCGCGGCCAGCGCCCCCCGCCAGAGTCCGTAAAACCCGAGGGCAAACTCCCCCAGCGCCGAGTCTAGGGGAGAATTACTGGTTTGGGGGCCGAAAAAGGCGCCGGTCAAAGCGCCGCAGTGGAAGGCGAAGCGGGGGGAGAGGAGACGACGGGCCCGCCCTTCTATCAGGCGGTCATCCTGAGGCGCATCGCCCCAGAGATAGAGCGCCAGACCGAGATCAATTAACTCTGGGGCAATGTCCGGCGGCAAACGGCTTTCTAAGGTGGCTCGAACCTGTTGCAACGGCGGACGAGACCGCCAAAGAGCGCCGATTTCCTGCAACCAGCGGGAAAGCCTAGGAGATAGCGGCGGAAAAATTAAGGGCGATTGGGGATCACAAAACCAGTCCTGGAGTGACACCGGGGAGCGGCGCCGGGTCAGGAGGGCGGCGAGTAAACTCTGCCAGACGGCTAAGCCTTGCTGGAAGGGATGGTCTAAATTCAACCGGCGCCGGTATTCCGCCGGGACGTCCACAAACCAAAGCGCCCAGAGCAGTTCCCTAACTTCCGGGTTTTCTAAAGACTCCCAGGGAGCGTCGAGGAAAGCTAAGCCCGGCTCCCAGGCTTGGGAGATTTGGCTCAAAAGCGCCGCCGCTTCGGGAACCTCTCCCCACAGGAGCGCCCTTTGCAGAGCGCCCTGGAGACTCCAGAGGAAAGATCCAGGCCCCATCTTTAATTATGGCGATAGCAGACGGTTCCTAGAGCGTGGATGGTCTGGTGAAGCGCCAACCAATTCCAGACGTCGTCCCCAAGACTTTTGTAGCCCGCCACGTTGGGGTGGAGACCGTCTTCCTTGAGGTGTTCCCCGATCCAATCGGAGCCGCGACTCTGCCAAAGCTCGAAAATATCCAAGTAGGGAATGCGACGACTCTCGCAGGCGGTTTTAGCGGCTTCTTTGTAGCGGTATTGATCCTCGTGGTTGAAGTAAAAACAATCGAGGAAAGGCATCCGGGCTTCGTTCACCGGCGCCATGCCCACAAAGAGGACGGGACAAAGGGCGCGAGCTTGATCCAAAAGTTCCTCGATTTGGCGGTTAAATAGGGAAAACTCCGTAAAGTTGCGACCGTCCGGGCGTCCCAGCCGGGGACTGTCGTTAACGCCGACGGAAAGGATTAAACAATCCGGCGTCCGGTTCCGTAGCTCCCCTCGCTGGCGAAATTCCCCCTCTAGGCGCTCGCTCACTTGGCTGACCCGGTCGCCCCGCACCCCGAGGTTGTAGAGCACCGGCCCGTCCTGCTCCATCCAGAGCCGCCGCAGACGCTCGACCCAGCCGCCCCCCACGGGATCGCCGTAGCCGTAAACCAGACTATCGCCCATGGCGATAATCTTGGGGGGCTGTTCAAAGCGGGGCGCGGAGAAAGTCCGGGGAACAGACGGGAAGGTTTGCATAGCGGTTCACTAACGTATGGGTTCAGCCCGTTTACAAATCTTCATAAAGTCTAACCCAAGAGAGCGCCGGATAACGTAAGGCTTGATACGATACCGGAATCTCTGAACGCGAGTCCGACCAGGAGTCGAGTCCATCGGTTGAGAGCCAAGGTCGTCGCTAGCGGAAAGGAGGAGAGTAGTGGAGTCCGCCCTTTGTCCAGAGGGCGTTCAGACCCCGGGGCAGTTGAAAGGGTTTGCCCACATGGCGCTCGTAGATTTCGCCGTAGTTGCCCACCTGCGCAATCACCGCCTGGACATAATCGTTGGGCAGTCCTAAATCAGTTCCTAGGGTTTCCTCTAATCCTAAAAAGCGCCGGACATTGGGATCGGCGCTGGTCTGAAACTGGCCGATATTTTGAGAGGTAATGCCTAATTCCTCCGCTTCTATCAGGGCGAAGGCGACCCATTGAACGACATTAAACCAACGACTATCCCCTTCCCGCACCGCCGGCGCCAAGGGTTCCTTGGAGAGGAGTAGATCGAGAACGACGTGATTTTGGGGATCCGGGAGAATCGAGCGCCGGGCCACCAGTTGGGAACGGTCTGAGGTCACCGCCTCGCAGCGCCCCTCTTGGTAGGCGGCGTAGAGGGCGTCGCTCCCGTCCGCCACCACGGGGTTGTAGGTTTTAACCCCGGCTTTGGCCATCTGGTCGGCTAAATTTTGCTCGCTGGTGGTGCCCGCCAAAACGCAAACGGATTTGTTGGCTAACTGTGAGAGAGATTGAACGCCGCTATCCTTTTTGACCATTAACCCCTGACCGTCGTAGAAATAGACCGGCCCCATATCTAATTTGACGGCGCTGTCTCGGCCGACGGTCCAGGTGGTGTTGCGGCTCAGGAGATCCACCTCGCCCGTTTGCACGGCGCTGAAACGCTCCTGGGCGCTTAACTGTCGAAATTCCACCTTGGCTCCGTCTTTAAAAATCGCCGCGGCTACCGCTCGACAGAAATCCGCGTCCATCCCGGCGTAGTCGCCGTTTTCGGAGACAAAACTAAAGCCTGGCACTTCCCCGTTAACTCCGCAGATTAATTTGCCCCGATTTTTGACGATTTCTAACCGTCCCCCCGTTTCCTCCCCCTGGGGCGGCGCTGGACTACAGGCTCCCAAGGCTAATAATAAAAGACCGCCAATAGACCCGAATAAAAATCGCACGACTTCACCTTTGGATAGGAGGTTTAGGCATTGTAGAGGATCCGCTAATCAGAAAACCCCTCCGGGGAAAAATGAGCCGGTATCCACAGAGGAGAAACTCATTAACCATTTCCTAAAAGCGAGTCCGCGCCTGGATCGCTTGGCTGAGTTTCCCGAAAACGTCTTCGACTCCCAAAGCGCCGAGTTCCCCGGCGAAGCGGGAGCGGATATTTAAGGTTTGAGCTTCGACCTCCTGGGCGCCGACCACCGCCATGACGGGAATTTTCTGGGTTTCGGCGTTGCGGATCATTTTTCCTAAACGGTCGCCGCTGGTATCCACTTCGGCTCGAATCCCCTGGGCTTGAAACTGTTGGGCGACTTGGCGGCAAAAGTCCAACTGGGCGTCGCTCACCGGAAGCAACCGGAGTTGAACCGGCGCCAACCAGAGGGGGAAATCCCCGGCGTATTCCTCGATCAAAATACCGATTAAACGTTCTAAAGAGCCAAAGGGCGCCCGGTGGATCATGACGGGACGTTGGCGGGTTCCCTCCGGGGTGATGTACTCTAAATCAAAACGCTCCGGTAGATTGTAGTCCACCTGCACGGTTCCCAGTTGCCATTCCCGCTCCAGGGCGTCCCGGAAAATGAAATCCAGCTTCGGGCCGTAAAACGCCGCTTCTCCCGGCGCTTCAAAGTACTCCATCCCCAAGGTTTGCACCGCCCGCCGGATGGCGCCCTCGGCTTTTTCCCAGGCGTCTTCAGCGCCGATATATTTATCCGATTCCGGGTCTCGGAAGGAGAGGCGGGCTTTGAAGTTCTTCAATTCCAGACTCTGAAAGACCGAGAGGATGAGATCCACCACGCTCAAAAACTCCTGATCCAACTGCTCCGGGGTCACAAACAGGTGGGAGTCGTCCACCGTAAAACCCCGCACCCGCGTCAACCCTCCTAGTTCCCCCGATTGCTCATAGCGGTAAACCGTCCCAAATTCCGCTAAACGCAGGGGCAGATCTCGGTAGGAGCGGAGTTCGCTCTTATAAATCTGGATATGGAAAGGACAGTTCATGGGTTTGAGGACAAAACCCTGTTCCTGGGCCGCTTCCTCGGCGCTTTCCGCCATCATGGGAAACATATCCTCTTTATATTTCTGCCAGTGGCCGGAGATTTTAAACAACTCCACCCGGCCAATGTGGGGCGTCGCCACCGGCAGGTAACCCCGTTTAATCTGCTCCTGTTTGAGAAAATCCTCTAACAAAGAGCGGACAATAGTCCCCTTGGGCGTCCAGAGGGGCAGTCCCGGCCCCACGGGATCGGCAAAGATAAACAGTCCTAACTCTTTGCCCAGTTTGCGGTGATCCCGTTTCAGCGCCTCTTCCTTCCGGCGCTGGTACTCCGCCAACTGCTCCGGCGTCTCCCAAGCCGTGCCGTAGATCCGTTGCAGTTGCGCTTTGCTGGAATCCCCCCGCCAATAGGCGCCGGCCACGCTTTCGAGGGCGATGGCCTTGGGGTTCAACTCGGCTGTGTTCTCCAAATGGGGGCCGGCGCAGAGGTCCCACCATTCTTGTCCGAGATGGTAAAGAGTAATCGGTTCGTGAATACTATCAAGAATTTCCAGCTTATAGGGTTCCCGAATGGCCTCAATGCGCGCTTGGGCTTCCGCCCGGGAGACCTCTTCCCGCAGAACCGGCAACTTGCGGTTAATGATTTTGACCATCTCCTTTTTAATCGCTTTCAGGTCGGCCTCGGTAAAGGGCTGGTCAATATCAAAATCGTAGTAAAACCCCGTTTCCGTCCAGGGGCCGATGGTGACCTGGGCCTTGGGAAAAAGCTTCTGCACCGCCATGGCCATGACGTGGGAGGCGGTGTGGCGAATTTTTTTAAGCTGTTCCGATTCGCTAGTGCGGGGTAAGGTAATCGCCATCGGCGCTGAGTTGACCATCGGGATTGGGAAAATAAATCGCAAAAATGGGCGGTCTGCCGTTTATCATACCCAGCTTATCAGATGACCGATAGGGGACGGCGCCGAGGAAACCCAGAGTCCCGCCCGGCTTCCTGAGCGCCGTTCTGATTTGTTACAATTGGTTAGAAAAATTTACAAAACTTTACAAAACTAAATCCCCATGACCCTGAGCGCCCCCCTTTCCCCAGAGTTAAGCTACAGCCACGACGATTGGTTGCGGGGTTACGAGTCCCAGCCCAAGGAATTTGACTACTGGTTGGAGCCGGAGGAGATTACGGGCGCCGTTCCCCAGGGTTTGCGGGGCGTCCTTTTTCGCAACGGGCCGGGACTCCTAGAGATTGGGGGGCGCCCCATTCGCCATCCCTTCGACGGGGACGGTCTGGTGAGCGCCTTCACCTTTCCCGGCGACGGTCGGGTTCATTTTCGCAGTCGCTTTGTCCGCACCCAGGGTTATGTGGAGGAACAAGCCGCGGGCAAAATGCTCTACCGGGGCGTCTTCGGCACCCAACCCCCCGGCGGCTGGCTGAGCAACGCCTTTGACCTGCGTTTAAAGAATATCGCTAATACTAACGTTGTTTACTGGGGGGGGAAATTATTGGCGCTTTGGGAAGCGGCCCAACCCCACCGCCTCGATCCCGAAACCTTGGACACTATCGGCTTGGACGATCTCGGGGGGCAACTCAGTCCGGGCCAGGCGTTCTCCGCCCATCCCCGCATTGATCCCTGTTGCGACCTAGACGAGGGGCAACCTTGCCTAGTTAATTTTTCCCTGAAAAGCGGCCCCAAAAGCGAAATTACCCTACTGGAATTTGACCCCCAGGGACAGTTAATCCGCTCCCACCGCCATCAAATTCCCGGTTTTTCCTTTATTCACGACTTCGCTATCACGCCCCGCTACGCCGTCTTTTTACAAAACCAAGTCCGCTTTAACCCCCTGCCCTATCTCTTCGGACTGCGCGGCGCCGGAGAATGCGTCCAGTTCCAAGCCGACCAACCGGCTCGCCTAATCTTGATTCCCCGCCGTCCCCCCTACGGCGAGCCGATTATCCTGACGGTGGACGCCGGTTTTGTCTTCCACCACGCCAACGCCTGGGAGGAGGGGGACAAAATTTATCTCGACTCCGTCTGTTACGCCTCCTTGCCTCAAATTAATCCCGGTCAGGATTACAAACAGGTGAACTTTGCCGATTTAGATCCGGGGCAACTCTGGCGCTTTACGGTGGATTTAAGCGCCGAAACCGTCGAGCGCCGCTGTTTGCTGAGCCGTTGTTGCGAGTTTCCCGTCCTCCATCCCCAAAACGTCGGCCGTCCTTACCGTTACCTCTACAGCGGCGCCGCCCATGCCCCCGTCGGCAACGCTCCCCTGCAAGCCGTGATTAAACTCGACCTCGAAACCGGCGCCGAGCAGATCCATTCCTTCGCGCCCCAGAGCTTTAGCGGCGAGCCGATTTTCGCGCCCCGTCCCGATGGTCAGGGGGAAGACGACGGCTGGCTCTTAGTTTTGAAATATAACAGCGCCGAGCATCGCTCCCAACTCGTCATTCTAAACGCCGAAGATATTACTCAGGCCCCTTTAGCTACTTTGAGCCTTAAACACCATCTCCCCTACCCCCTCCACGGCTCCTGGTCTCCCCGGAGGGGGATTGAATGCTAGGAAAAGACACTCTCTTCTTTGCACGAAGTCTCGACAAAGGAAGTAGTCAAAAATACAGAAAGCCCCGCTCAAACGTTAAATAATCCATAAGCTTAAAGCAATGGCCATGCTATGCTTCCTGAATCGAAATCTAGGGGTGACAATATTCCTAGCTCTCTGAACTATAGAGCATAAATGGCTTAGCGAATCTCAACTTATAACGTTTACAGATGTCAAATTCACTGCTGAATCGGAGACTGTCTCCCCCGGCCTCTTCCTCTCCTCCCCAGCCGTCTAGCGGCGATTCTTTCTGGTCAGGTCTAGGGCGCTATATTTCCCCCTACTGGTTGGCTTGCATTCCCCTAACCGCTGTCATTGTGGTGGTTTGGCATACGGCGGCGGCGGCCCAGGGAACCGAAGTGGTGGAAATCACTGTGGAGAGCGTTAATGAAAGCGTGGCGACCCTTCAGGGCAACCTCAACGCCATTTGGGTTCTAATCGCCTCCATTCTGGTTATTTTTATGAACGCGGGCTTCGCTATGCTGGAGGCGGGGCTGTGTCGGCAGAAAAACGCGGTTAATATTCTGGCGAAAAACTTAATTGTTTTCGCGCTGGCCACCATGGCTTTTTGGGCCGTTGGTTTTTCTTTAATGTTCGGTAATTCTGAAAATCCCTTCATCGGTTTGGGGGGCTGGTTTCTGAGCGGCCAATCCGAGACCTACGGACTCTCGCCCTTCCCAGCGGGCTTACCGGTGCCGATTTTCTTTCTCTTTCAGGTCGCCTTCGCCGGCACCGCCGCCACCATTGTTTCCGGCGCCGTGGCGGAGCGGATTAAGTTTACCGACTTCTTGATTTTTAGCGTCATTCTTGTTGGGATCGCCTACCCCATCACCGGTCACTGGGTTTGGGCCGGAACGGGGTGGCTGGCGACGTTAGGCTTTAAAGATTTCGCCGGCTCCACCGTGGTTCACTCCGTGGGCGGCTGGGCGGCCTTAGTGGGCGCCGCGATTTTAGGCCCCCGGATTGGCAAATTCGTGGAAGGCCGACCCGGCGCGATTCCGGGCCATAACCTCAGTCTTGCCACCCTAGGTTGCTTAATTTTGTGGATCGGCTGGTTTGGCTTTAACCCCGGCTCCCAGTTGGCCGCCGACCCCGCCTGCGGCTATATCGCCGTCACCACTAACCTCGGCGCCGCCGCCGGGGGAATCGTCGCCACCTTTACCTGCTGGTCCAAAGACGGAAAACCCGACCTCAGTATGGTGATTAACGGTATTTTGGCGGGGTTAGTCGCGGTCACGGCGGGTTGCAATGTCCTCTCCTATTGGGGCGCCGTTCTGGTGGGCGGCATTGGCGGCGCGCTAGTCGTCTACGCGGTCTCTTTCTTCGATAATCTCAAGATTGACGACCCGGTGGGGGCGCTGTCTGTTCACTTGGTCAACGGCGTTTGGGGCACCCTGGCGGTAGGTCTTTTCGCCGACCCGAAAAATCCCATCGCTCCGGCGGAAGGCGCCGTTTCCGGTCTTTTCTACGGCGGCGGCATTGGACAGTTGATTAACCAGATTATCGGTATTGTCGCCGTCGGCGCTTTTACCGTCGCCTTTAGCGTGGCGCTCTGGTTTATTCTCAAGCAAACCCTCGGCATCCGCGTCTCCAAACACGAAGAAATGATCGGTTTGGACATCGGGGAGCACGGCATGGAAGCCTATTCCGGCTTTGTCAAGGAAGCGGATTCCTTCGCCAGTAGCGGCGGTATCGAGTAACCCCCCCTTGCCCCCCTTTCTAAGCTACGGTGTACACATAAGTGTCACTATCCCCCCTAACCCTCGTTTTGCCCCCCCAGCCCCCCAATTTTGGGGGGAGTTCGGAGCTTTTCTGAGTTCAAAGTCCCCCAGAATTGGGGGATTTAGGGGGCGAGATAAGGTTAATGACAAAACCCAAGACTTGTGTATACACAGTAGCCT
>WGLZ01000022.1 GCA_016471375.1 Cyanobacteria bacterium RI_101 | reverse complement strand
TACTAAGAAGGTTTCGTCGTTTTGCCAAAAAATTCGGAATTGTTAAACGCATGTTTAAGATGTTTGTCAAGTTTAAACTTTTTAATCTACCTGATTTGAAAAAGTACGATATCTTTTCACGATTCATTTAGGCCTGCTATAGTTTCATCTATATACAAATCAGATTCAACAAACTCATTTATTTTTTCGAGAAGGAGATCAAGTAGTTCTTGTGACATGGCAATTCTCCGTTAATAATACAAAGAAAAAAAGTGATAGAGACTGATTAAAGGTACGACAACCAACGTACACAACTATAGCGCCGATTCCCCGACCCGACCCAGCGCCGTAAAAAATCTTTACAAACCTTCTCCTCACCGACCTTGCATCCGCGATAAATCCAACCCAGACTCCGTATCGCCCAAAGTCGGGTGATGGTAAGCCAGCGCCCGGTCGGATTCCTTCACCAACGGATTATGAAGCAGATAATCCTCCAACCAGCGCCGCCCCTCCTCCACCAATTGAGACAAACTCCGCACCGGCCAGAGCTTCGCCAAACCGTCGATGGACGCCGTCAAGACCCAACGCCCATCGGGACTAAAGACCGCCGAGCGAATCCAACCCTGGTGGCCCGAAAACGCCGCCAACTCCCGCCCCAAGCGGTCCCAGAGGCGGGCCGTGCCGTCCACCCCCGCCGTGACAATCAATTGACCATCGGGACTCCACTGGGCCGTGCTCACTAAACCCTGATGCCCATAGAGCGCCGCCAATTCCCGCCCCGTTTTATCCCAGAGCCGGGCCGTCTGGTCGGCGCCGGCGGTGGCGATCAGTTGACCATCGGGACTCCACTGGGCCTCATAGACCATACTCTGATGCCCCCGCAGACAAACCAACTCCTTGCCCAAAAAATCCCAAACCCGAGCGGTGCCGTCCCCGGACGCCGTGAGCAGATGATTGGTTTTCGTATTCCAGTGGAGACTATAAACGGGGCCCTGGTGCCCTTGGCAAACCGCTAATTCCCGCCCGACAATATCCCAAATCCGAGCCGTGTGATCGGCGCCGGCGGTGGCGATAAACTGAGCGTCGGGACTAAATTGGGCGGTAAAAATAGAAGCTTCCCGACCCCGCAGAACCGCTAAACCTTGCCCCTGACGATTCCAGACCCGAGCGGCGCCGTCCTTAGAGGCGGTTAATAGATACTGGCTATCCTGACTCCAATCAATACTTAACACAGCCTCCTGATGACCCCGGAGGGTGGCCTGTTTTTCCCCCGCCAAGTTCCAAATTTGCCCGGTTTTATCCGCCGACGCCGTAGCGATCCATTGCCCGTCGGGGCTAAAGCGCGCCGAGCGCACCCAGTCTTGATGCCCCCGCAGAACCGCCAATTCCCGACCGGCGAGATCCCAAATCCGAGCGGTCTGATCCCTCGACGCCGTCACCACCCGGTCGCCCTGGGGTCGAAATTGCCCCTGCCGCACCCAATTTTCATGGCCCTGTAGGGTAACGCTCTGTTTAGCGCCGAGATCCCAGATCCGAGCGGTATGGTCGGCGGAAATAGACACTAAGCGCTCGCCATCGGCGCCGAAGCGGGTGTCGTAAACGTCTTTTTGGTGACCCCGCAGAATTCGCTGGCATTTTCCGGCCAAATTCCAGAGCCGGACGGCGCCGTCCGCGGCGGCGGTGACAATACTTTGGCCGTCGGGACTAAAACAAGCGGAATGGAGGCCCCCCTGGTGTCCCTGGAGAATCGCCTGCAATTTACCCTCCCTTGACCAAAGCCGGGCCGTCCCGTCGGTGGACGCCGTCAAAATCCTTTCCCCATCGGCGCTCCACTGGGCGGAGCGAATCCAGTTTTGGTGCCCCTTGAGCGCTAAGACGCATTTCCCGTCTAAAGTCCAGACCCGGGCCGTCCCGTCCGCGGAAGCGGTGATGATTTGGCTCCCGTCGGGGCTAAATTCCGCCGACCGCACCCAACTGGTATGACCTTTAAACGCCGCGATTTCCCGCCCCTCTAAATCCCAGAGGCGAGCCGTGCCGTCTCGACTGGCGGACAGGATCGTCTGACCGTCGGCGCTGAATTCCGCCGTCCTCACCCAATGTTTGTGGCCGCGACAACACACCAATTCCTCCCCGGCGAAATTCCAGATCCGTAGCGTGCAATCCCGACTGGCCGTAACGATGAACTCATGGCGGGGGCTAAAGCGGGCGCTCCGTAGCCAATCCTCATGACCCCGGAGAGTGGCCAGTTTTTGCCCCTCCAGATCCCAGAGGCGAGCGGTCTGATCCGCCGAAGCGGTGACAATATATTTCCCCTTGGGCTGAAATTGGACGTCGGTAACGGCGCTTTGGTGTCCCCGCAGGGTTTTGAGCAGAGCGCCGTCCCAACTCCAGAGTCGGGCTTTGCCGTCCCCGGCGGCGGTGAGAATCAATTTCCCGTCGGGACTCAGGTCTAAACAGGAGAGCGCCTTGCGGTGTTGGAGTCGATTGCGTTCCTGAATCTGGTCCAAAATCTGTTGCAGGGTTTGTAGAGGCCCCAGACTGGGGTAATCCATCCAGGGGGTATCGGCTTTAATCTGCCCCGCTAAAGACTGCCCCACCTGTAGCGCCGCCACCAAACTTTCCAGCGCCTGGGACTCAAACTGCCGCAGAATCACAAAACAGGAGCGCTCTAACCGAATCCCTTCCAGAATATTTTGGTATTGTTGCTCGGCGTCCTGTAGTTTACTGGCGAGAATTTGCTCCGCCGCCGTGCTTTTCGGGTCTAGATCTCTCAGTAACTTTTTCGTATGGGTCGTAACGGCAAACTGTCGCGCCGCCGCGGTTTTGGCCCGACTAACGCCGGGAATCGTGGGAGGTTCCGCCTTTTCCGGCGCCGGTCTTAGGGCCTCCGCCAGCAGGGGCGTGGCCAGGCGGTACTGGTCAAATTCCTGAATCAAGAGGCCCGTTTGCAATAGATAAGCCAACAAACGGGGCGTCTCCGGCGCCGGATGGGGACAGAGTTGGGGAAAGGTTTTCCTTGGTAAAATTCCCTCCGGGGTTAGGGCCAGTTTTTCCAACAGATTCCGCCCCTGGGACTGAAGCGGCGCCGATAGGGGTTGAAGCAAACGGTCTACATGGCGGCGCCAGAGGGGGAGGGGTTGGGAGTCCTTTTGGGGCTGGTCTTCCAGTTCGCTCCCCAAACAATGCCAATCCAGCCAGGTATAGCCTTCCGGGAAGGTTAATCCCCCCAGTTTGGCGCCGGCCGGGGGCCGCCAGCTAGGCGGTAGGGGCAGAAGCGTCCACAGCGCCGGGATTTTCCCCGCCAGTAGTTGCCAGAACTGGGGCAGAGCGCCGGGACTGAGCGCCGCGATCAGCGTTAAGCTCCCCTGTTCCAACCGTTCCAGCAGAGGCGGCCAAAAGGTTTCCTCAGCCTCGGCGCTGAAAAAATCCCCCAGATTCCCCCCTAGGATCGCCGTTTCCGTTCCTTCCGCAGGCGGCCCCTCCTGAGGATGATGGAGAATGACGGCGCTGAGCGCCGGTTGAACCACCAAACTTAACAAAGAGCGTTTCCCCGTTCCCGGCTCCCCCACCACCAGCGCCAAGGGCGCGGTCTTTAAAGCCTCTCGGAGGGCGGCGAGCCAAGGCGAAATCTCAGATGACAGATGACAGATGACAGATTTCAAAGGATTATCTGATATCTGATCACTGATATCTGTCATCTGATAAAAGGGGCAGGCCCCTAGGAAAAAAAGAACGCCTAAATGGGCGAGGCCGTGGCCGCTTCGTTGGTCAGGTAAACAGGGAAGGGGCTGAGCGCCGACGCAGTTCCGTCGCCCCAGTAAATAGTCCCAAGCTTGATAGTCTCGGTCTATTTTGAGAACTTCTTCCCACAACTGTTGTTGGTAGCAACATTCCCGCAGTTCCACCAAAATCGCCTGGTAGAGGCGGGGATTCGCTTGGGGGGAAAACTTTTGCAGGGCGTAGTGAAAGGCGTTGTAGGCCCGGTCGAGAAAATCCTGCCCCAGGAGACAGCGCCCCAACAGGTAATAGAGCCAAGGCTCTAGGTTGGGATAGGCTTTGTCCTGAACAAAGTTTTCAAACGCTCGCTTGATGGCTTCCTTGGCCTCGTCAAAGCGCCACTGCTCGATCAGGGCTTCCGTTAAGAGGCCATAGGTGGCGGCGATATAGGTTTGCAGTTGGCTTTGACTCCAACTCGGCTCCGTGGCGTCTCCCGAGGCGTCCTCCGGCGAAAGTTGATAGAGAAAAACCAAATAGAGTTCCGCCAAGGAGCGCAGGGCTTCCCAATTTTCTAACTCCCGCAGAACCATGCCCCAGAGTTCCAAGGAATCGCTCCGAAAATCCCGTCCCTGGCGCTCCTTCAGCCGTAGAAAGCTTTCCTTTAGATAACCCTGTATGTCTTCAAAAACCCGGGCTTTATCGAGACTGCCCTGGGCGATGAGGAGAAGGTGGACATAAACCAACCGCAGACCCAGCCAGAGGGTTTGCAGTCCCTCCCCCTGTTCCCGCCAGTAGCGCCAACTGTCCTGGTAACGGTCTAGGGCCCGTTTCAGCGCCGTTTCCGAGTCGGGGGAGCTTTGCAGAAACAGACTTTCCTGATAGAGGCCCCGCAGGAGGTTCCATCTAGCTCGGTCTAGGGGAGATAGAGTTTCCCAAAAGACATTAACCTGTTCGACCAAGGGTTTCATTAACCCTTGAAAATCCGCCAGGCGGTGATTTTCTTGCCAAGGCAGACCCCGGAGCCAAAATTCTCCGACCCATTCCTCTAAAAACGGGCCCCACTCTTCCGGTTGGCAACAAAAATCAAACCAATAACTTTTGCCGTCCAAAAACGAGAGCAGACCCTGAAATTCTCCCCCGAGGGATGGCGCGACCGCCACAAGCCAGTGGAAAGGCCGGTTTGGGTAAATTTGCTCTTTTAATAAAGCTAACTGAGTCAGCGCCTGTTGGGGTAAGGGATCGCTTTCCAGTCCAAGGATCAGTAATTGCCGGATCTCCGAGTCCTTCAGCTCCGCTAACTGGCCTGTTACGTTTTCCGGGTCTCGCCAGTCCAAAATCTGAGCCTGAGGGAGGCGCTCCGCCCACTCCCCGGACTGCCAGGATTGCAAAAAATAGGCGTTATCCACCGCCGGTGCCGTCGCCAGGAGCGCGTCTAACTGCTCCCACAATCGCTGACAGCGGGGTAGGACCCTGAAAAGGTCTTCTAGGGACTGCATGGGCACAAAGGAGTGATCTTAATCACTAGGGTAGCGAAAAAGCGCCGCCCAGTTCCTCAAAGGCTTTGTTTGGGTTAAAGATTGCGTTTGAGGCGGTTTAGCTCGTCTTCTAGTTCCCAGCGTTGAAATTCGGCGTCCAGGGGGTCGGCGCCGCGCGTGTAGTTGGGTTCCGGGGCGGGCGTCTTCGCTTTCGGTTGAGCGGGTTGAGGCGGCGCTTGTTTCAGGCTGTCGATTTGTTGTTGGACTTCCCGACGGCGCCGTTGAATCTGGGGGATTAAATCCTGGGCCTGTTTTAACCGCTCTAAGGTCTGGAGGCGCCGGCTCCAGAGTTGATTGCCCTGACCCAAAAGCTGGGCCTCTCGCTCCTGGGCGGCGCCGGCCAAATCCGGGCGCTGGGCGTTCCGAGCTTTCTCGACGCGGCCGTGCCACAGTTGAATATCTTGGGCTAAGGTCAGCAATTCCGCTTCCTCCTGCGCCTGTTGCTTTTCTAAGGCGAGAACCAAGCGCCGGGTTTCCTGCTCCTGACTCTGAAGCTGATCCAGCAAAACCTGAAGCTCCAATTGGGGATTTTGCTTGAGAAACTCCTCCAGACGGGTTTCCAAAAATTGACCGACTTCCTCAAAGACTCCCACGGCGTGCCCTCCGGCGCTGATGTGTTCTGAAAAGATTTGACCCTGCGGAGAAAGTCGGGCTTCACTTCGACAAGTGTTACAGTGAGCCTGTCGAACTGCTCAGTGTGACACGGCTACGCTCAGCCCTCGACTAGCCTCGACTAAACATCTTGATATTAATGACTTTGAATTTTCGCCTCCGCTTCCCGAGAGATGGGGCGGGCGTTTTTCGGCAGTTCCTTAAAGGTAATCAGGCGCTCGTAGAGATTGCGGTCGCCCTCCTTGCCCACGCAACGGGAATAAAAAATGGCGGTGTTGTAGGCGTTCTCCGGCGAGCGCCGGGTAAAGCGGTTGCCCTGCCAGACCACAACGGCCGGGCCGTACTGATCCGCCACTTCCACCGCGGCGCCGATGGCTTGCCAATCAAAGGTTTTAAATTCCCCTAAATCGTAGGTGAGGTTCGGCGCCGATTCGCAGGGGGCCATCCTTTCCAGAGCCTGGGCGATCCGTTCTAAAAGATTAAACAGGCGCTCGGTATCCATGTCCATAACAATCTCCTAGGAGAGGGTTCGGCCCCGATCCTAGCAAGTTTCCGGGACGGCGGCGCGGCGGAAAATGAGTGAGAGATTCTGGGCCGGCATGGGGACGGTTTCTAGTAAATTTAACCCATGAGTTTGGGCCAAAGCCGTCACGGTTTCCAACTCCCGCAGACCCCAGAGGGGGTTTCGCTGACGCAGAGAAAGATCAAAGGCTTCGTTGCTGGGTTCCAGCGCCTGGTTCCGCCTCCGGTAGGGGCCGTAGAGGTAAAGCAAACCGACGGGGGGCAAAATCCGACCGGCGCCGGTTACTAAGGCCTCGGTCGCGGACCAAGGAGAAATATGGATCAGGTTAATGGCTAAAACGGCGCCGATCGGTTCCGGGGGCGGGGTCGATTCCACGGGCCAGGGGTTTGTTTCCACGTCTAAAAAAATCGGCGCTAGCAGGTTCGGACTCGGTTCCGCCTCTCGCCAGGCCTTAATACTCTCTAGAGCCAAGGGATTACAGTCCGTGGGCAACCAAGGATGATGGGGAAAGCGAGACGCGAGGTAAACGGCGTGTTCCCCAGTCCCGGCGGCGATTTCCAACACCGTTCCCCCAGGGGGCAAAACTCGCTCCAAAACGTCCCCGATGGGTTGACGGTTTCTCAAGGCGGCGCTGGAGGATTGACGGAGGTCGGTCATGGGTAGAGGGGAATTGGGCTAGGATGATCAAAAGAATTAAATTGCGTCCAGATAAAACCTGTCATTAAGCTCCCCCTCTCGGGAGGGGGCTTGGGGGGTGGGTTAAACCCGCGCGGAAGCTTACCCGCCCCTAACCCCTCCGAGGAGGGGAACCGGAAACGTCTGATTTTAAATTAGACGCAGTTTAAACTACAATTTCTTCTCTTTAACGGCAAGCGCAATGGAACCCGGACAACAGATCGAACTGACCATCACCGACCTCAACCACAACGGCGAAGGGGTGGGGCGCCACGAAGAGCGGGTGGTCTTTGTCCCGGACACGGCGCCGGGGGATCGCTTGCGGGTCAAGATTGTCCAGATTAAAAAAAATTACCTGCTAGGGCAATGTTTAGAAATTTTGGAGCCTGGCCCGGAACGGGCGCGGCCGGCGTGCATCGTAGCGGACAAATGCGGCGGCTGTCAGTGGCAGCACCTTTCCCTGACGGAACAGCGCCGGATTAAGCAAGCCCAGTTAAAACAAACCCTGGAGCGGATTGGGCAATTTCAAGACCCGCCCCTCCAACCGCTTTTAGGCAACGATCAGGGGCTAGCCTACCGCAACAAAGCCACCTATCCCCTGGGGCGCTCCGCCGCGGGGCAAGTGCAGGCGGGCTATTACCAGCGCCAGAGCCATCGGTTGATCAACCTCAATCAATGTCCCGTGCAGGATAGTCGTTTAGATCTTCTCCTGAAGGAAATTAAAGCCGACATTCAATTCCAGGGCTGGTCCATCTACGACGAAAGCCAGCGCCGGGGCAAACTGCGCCATTTATCCCTGAGAATCGGGCGTCGCACCGGGGAAATTCTCCTGACCCTCGTCAGCGCCCAGCCGTCTTTGACAAACCTACAACCCCAGGCGGAAATCTGGCTCCAACGCTATCCCGACCTAGTGGGAGTGGCCCTTAACCTCCAACCCCAGCCCCATAACGTTATTTTTGGCCCGGAAACCCGGATCATCGCCGGGCGGGGCAGTTGCCGGGAAATCTTCGCCGGTCTCACCTTTGAGTTGGCGCCGGACACTTTTTTCCAAATCAATACGGAAGTTGCGGAAGCTTTACTGGAAGCCGTCTTCGCTCAACTGGACTTCTCTCGCTACACATTTTTAGTGGACGCCTACTGCGGCGTCGGCGCCTTCACCCTGCCCCTCGCCCAACGGGCCCAAAGCGGCGCCCAAGTGATGGGCATGGAAAACAATCCTCAATCCATCCAGCAGGCTCGCCACAATGGCGAATTAAACCTGCTCACCGACGTTCTCTTCTGGGAGGGAACCGTGGCGGAGGGGTTAGCTCAACTGGAAACAGCGCCGGATTTTGTCCTCCTCGATCCCCCTCGCAAAGGCTTAGACCGGCCGGTTTTAGACCAACTCCTACGCTGGAGTCCCCAAACCCTGGTTTATATCAGTTGCGAACCGGCCACCCTAGCGCGGGATCTGCGAATTCTCGGCGCTGAAGGGGACTATCGACCGGTTTGGATTCAAGGCGCCGACTTTTTCCCCCAAACCCGCCATGTGGAATGCGCCGTTATTTTGGAGAAAGTCGAAAGAACGCAGTGAGAGATTATTAATATCGAAAACGCTTAAAAAAGCCTCCCGCGGAAGGCTACCCCGTGTCGACACAAGTTTCAGAATCCCCCCTAACCCCCCTTGGAAAGGGGGATTTAGGGGGAGGAAGCCCAGTCTTTAACCGAGATCTGTGTACGCGGTGGCTTGACAAGGGGGGCGCTAACCGGAGCCAGCCTAAGCGGCGACGGGAATCTGAAGGTTATCCGGGGTTTTCACTTCCGCCAAAAGCGCCTGGAGTTCGTCCCCTTCGATGACCTCGGTTTCGAGGATTTTCTCGGCGATGGTCTCCAGCAGTTCCCGGTTGTGGTTCAGAATCGCGAGGGCGTTGGCGTGACCCTGCTCCACAATGTCCTTGACTTCCTGATCGATTTCCTTGGCGGTGCCGTCGCTCACGGCCCGGCGAGGGTTCATCATTCCGTCGTTGAGGAAAGCGTTCTGTTGTCCTTTTTCGTAGGCCAGGGGGCCGAGAATTTTACTCATGCCGTAGGTGGTGACCATCCGTTCCGCCAGATCCGTGGCCCGTTGCAGGTCGTTAGCGGCGCCGGTGGTGATACTGCCGAAGATAATTTCCTCGGCGGAGCGGCCCCCCAACAGGGTGGCGATTTGATCCCGGATTTCCGACTCGGAGAGGAGGAAACGGTCTTCCGTGGGCATTTGTAGGGTGTAGCCCAGCGCCGCCATTCCCCGGGGGACGATGGAAATTTTAGCCACTTTGCCGCCGCCGGGCATGACGGCGCCGACGAGGGCGTGGCCCACTTCGTGGTAAGCCACAATGCGCTTTTCTTTATCCGACAGCACTCGGCTTTTTTTCTCCAACCCCGCGACAACCCGTTCGATGGCTTCCCGAAAATCGGCGTTGGCCACGGTTTCCCGTTGGTTGCGGGCCGCGAGCAGGGCCGCTTCGTTCACCAAATTGGCCAGGTCGGCGCCGGCGAAACCGGGGGTGCGGGTGGCGATTTCCTTTAGATCGACGTCGGGGCCGAGTTTGACTTTGTTGGCGTAGATTTCCAAAATTTTCAGCCGTCCGGCCAAATCGGGCCGGTCCACCAAGACCTGACGGTCAAAGCGCCCCGGTCGGAGCAAGGCCGAATCTAGGGTTTCTGGGCGGTTGGTGGCCGCCAGCACGATCACGGTGGAACCCGCGGCGCTGAAGCCGTCCATCTCCGTTAACAGTTGGTTTAAGGTCTGCTCCCGCTCGTCGTTGCCCCCCATGAAGGGGCCGCTGGCCCGGGATTTGCCGATGGCGTCTAACTCGTCGATGAAGATAATACAAGGAGCCTGTTTATTGGCCTGCTCAAACAGATCCCGCACCCGGGCGGCGCCGGCGCCGACGAAGAGTTCCACAAATTCGGAGCCAGAGATACTGAAGAAGGGGACTCCCGCTTCCCCCGCCACCGCTTTAGCTAAGAGGGTTTTTCCCGTTCCCGGCGGCCCCACTAGGAGAACGCCCTTGGGAATGCGGGCGCCGATGGCGATATAGCGTTGAGGAAATTTGAGAAATTCGACGATTTCTTCCAGTTCCGCCTTCGCTTCCTCCACCCCGGCCACGTTGGCGAAGGTGATTTTTTCCGTTTCCCCCTGCACATAGACCTTGGCTTTGCTTTTCGTGAAAGACAGAGCGCCCGCCGGGCCACCGCCGCCGCCGCCTCGGTTGAGGAAAAATTGCCAAATCCCCACAAAAATCAGGGGGGGAATCACCCAACTGAGGATGGTCCCAAACCAAGAATTACGGGGGGGCGGCGCCGCGGCGAATTCAATGCCCTTGGCTTCTAGGCGCTTGGGCAGTTCGAGGTCAAAGATAGGGGTGGTGCGGAGAACCTGTCCCAGGGCGCCGCCCTGGTTGGTTTCGCTGTCCTGCTCCGCTTTCAGTTGGTAGCGGATTTCGTTTTGGGCCACATAGACGCTGGCCACCTTACCGTCTTCAACTTGGTCGATGAATAAACTATAGGGAACCTGCGGAATCGGGCGGCCGAAGACCTGGGGCGCGAAGAGGTTGACAATCAAAAATATTGTCCCGCCCCAGATCAGAATCGCCCCGAGTTGCCTTCTCCAGGCGGGTTGGGGTTTAATAGCCATAGGATTATCGGTGTATGTTTTGAGCTTGGCTTTTATTGTAGGCTCTGGGATAGCGGCACAAGAAGGGCGGAAAAGCGAACCCCAGCCGCGTCTAGTCTCTAGCGCCGAGAAACGACTGGCTCTCTCGCGTTGAATAGCAAAGCTTGAGACTCCCCCAAAGGAGAGACTCTCGCTGTATAGGTTTTTAAAAACGGAGAGGGAGGGATTCGAACCCTCGTTGAAGTTACCCCCAAACAGCATTTCCAGTGCTGCGCCTTCAACCGCTCGGCCACCTCTCCAGTGGTCACAAAGACTCATTGTACAATAAGCGGGGGCCCAAGCGCCTCAAAGCCGACTCAAAAATTTCTCTTGGCCCTCAAAATTCCTATGTCCGCCCACTACTCCGTCCGCGTCCGCCACCGTCAGACCGGGGAAATCCACGATTTTACCGTCCCCGACGACCGCTACATCCTCCACAGCGCCGAAGGTCTGGGTTACGAGTTGCCCTTCTCCTGTCGCAACGGCGCTTGCACCAGTTGCGCTGTGCGAGTGTTGTCCGGGGAGATTTACCAGCCGGAGGCGGTGGGGCTATCCCAAGAGTTACGAGACCAGGGGTACGCCCTCCTCTGCGTCAGCTACGCCCGCTCTGATTTAGAAGTGGAGACCCAGGACGAAGACGAAGTCTATGAACTCCAGTTTGGTCGCTATTTTGGCGGCGGGCGGGTGCGTTTTGGGCTACCCTTAGAGGACGATTAAGACCCCCTTCCCCATGATGTCCGATCTCCAGAGCCGACAAACTTGGTTAGAGATAGCCACCGAGGCCGCCCTAGCCGCCGGTCATGTAATCGCCGGTCTCTTTGGCCATTTGGAGGAGATCCGAGAAAAAGGGCAAGCGGGGGATCTGGTGACGGAAGCGGATCAAAAGGCCGAGGCGCTGATTTTAGAAATCCTCGGCCGCCATTGCCCAGACCACGCCATCCTCGCGGAGGAATCCGGTTATCAAGGCGCGAGCGACGCGCCCTGCCTCTGGGCCATCGATCCCTTAGACGGCACCACCAACTACGCCCACGGTTATCCCGTCGCCTGCGTCTCCATCGGACTGTTGGTTAACGGCGTCCCCGAGGTGGGCGTGATTTACAATCCCTTCCGCCAGGAACTATTCCGCGGCGCCGTCGGGTTGGGAGCGACGTTAAATCGAAAGCCCATTCAAGTTTCCCAGACCCCGACCCTGGGCCAAAGCCTACTCGTAACGGGTTTCGCCTACGACCGGCGCCAAACGAAAGATAATAACTACGCCGAGTTTTGCCACCTGACCCACCTAACCCAGGGGGTGCGCCGGAGCGGCTCCGCCGCCATTGACGTCGCGGACGTGGCCTGCGGTCGTCTGGACGGTTACTGGGAAAGGGGTATTAAGGCCTGGGACATCGCCGCGGGGGTCGTTATTTTGCGAGAGGCGGGGGGACAGGTCACCGCTTACGATGGCGGCGCTTTAGACTTAAAGAGCGGGCGGATTCTCGCCACCAACGGACATTTACATCGGGAACTGAGTCAGGCGCTGGCCCAAACGCCAGCTTGGTTTCGTTCGCAATACTCTTAACCCAATCAGGGAGCTAAGGTAACCTTCATTCTTAATTTACCCTAACCCGCGGGATTTTTAGCCGATAATGGCTATAGGGTTGGCGCTATACCGGGGCAATAATCAGAACTATGATTTCTTTTCCGCTTAAACAGGGTCTGTTTCAATACGATTTAATGGATCACTACGCCATTTTGGGAGCGCCCCTGGACGCGACGCCCCAACAGATCCGCCAAGCCTACTTAAAAGTCGCCTACCGCCTTCACCCGGACACCTGTAAAGCCGTAGGGGAGGGGGATAAAAAACTAGCGGCAAAGCTTTTTTCTAAGTTGGTCAACCCAGCCTATGAAGCCCTTTCTCGGGAAACCAGTCGCGCGGAATATCTACTCATCGCCTCCCAAACCGCCCGTAATGTCAAAGACGAGGCCGAAAAAATCGCCCGTCTCAACGGTAACACCCAAAAGCTCTGGGCCGCCAAAAACAACCCGGAACTGGTCTATCGCCAAATCCTTCAACCTCTAACCCAGGAACTCTACTGCGAGGATTTAAGCCAAATTTTCCCGAAAATCGCCCAAATTAGCGAGCTAAATCTGGTTTTTCTATTGCTAAAAGGCGAGCAAAAGACTCGGGTTCGTCCCCCGGCCCAAGCGCAACCGAGAGGGACGGTTGTTCAATCCACGCCCTTGGAGGCCTCCGGAACGGTAGAGGCGCCGGCCGCGCCGCCTCCGGCGCCGAAACTCTCGCCCCAGGAAGCCCATTTGCGTCGGGCTAACGAATATTTTGATAAAAATCAGTTTAATCAAGCGATTTCCGAACTGCGGGAGTTGCTAAAACTAGAGCCGAAAAACGCCGAAGCCCATTGTTTGCTCGGATTGTCTTATCTCAAAAGCAAGATGCTGACCATGGCGAAGGTGCATATCAAAACCGCCTCGGAACTAGACCCCAGCAATCCGAGAATTCTCATGGCCAAGCGGGAGTTGGACCAACAATCCACCGCCAGCGGGAGCCAGTCGGATAATAAAACCACCTCTAAAGGAACCTTTCTCGGGGGACTCTTTGGGGGCGGGGGCAAGAAAAAGTAAGATAGGAAACCGTCGCCCCCTCTAGATTCCATGATTCATCACCCTCCCGCCGGCGCCCGCGATTTACTGCCCCTGGAAGTGGCCCAGAAGGCCTGGATTAACGACCGGCTCCAGGCGGTCTTTCAACGCTGGGGCTACCAACGGATTGTCACCTCCACCCTGGAAGGGTTGGACACCCTTGTGGCCGGCGGCGCTATTCATCCCCAAACGGTTTTGCAACTCCAGGGCGCCGACGGCCGTCTGGGACTACGACCAGAACTAACGGCCTCCATCGCCCGCGCCGCCGTGACCCGACTGCCGGAAACCGACTTTCCTCAGCGCCTCTGCTATCGGGCCAATATTTTCCGCCAACCGCCCCAGGGCTATCCCGGTAAGCAGATGGAATTTTACCAGGCGGGAGTCGAACTTTTATACGTGGGCGGGGTCGGCGCCGACGCCGAGATTCTTCTCTTAATGGCGGATTGCCTGCGAACATTAGGGCTGGAGAACTGGCAATTAATTCTAGGGGACGCGGGCCTCACCCGAACCCTGCTGGAGCGTCTACCAGAGAACCTGCAACCCCAGGTCAAAGACTGTGTCGCCAACCTAGACTGGGTGCGTTTGGAAAATTTAGACTATCCCGACGCCGACAGTCGGGCCCTAGCTCTGCAACTCTTTGATTTACGGGGAGCGCCGGCGGACATTTTTGAACAACTGGAGGGACTGGCGCCGGAAGAGACGGCTAACCTTCAAGCTCTACTCTCTCTTTTGGCGGATAACCTCGGCGCGGAGTTAATTCTAGACCTGAGCTGGATCCAGCCCTTTGATTACTACACCGGCATTGTCTTCCAGGCGGCCCGGGGCAACCAGGTCTTCGGTCAGGGGGGCCGCTACGACCAACTGCTGGGGCTTTACCATCCCCGGCGTTTGCCTCTGCCTGGAATTGGTTTTTCTCTCAATATCGAGCAACTTCACGGCGCTCTGTTGGACGCGCCTCAACTGCCCCAGGCGGCGCCGGTTAACGATTACCTCGTCATTCCCGAAAACCCCAAAGCTCTAGGGGCGGCGCTCCGTTACGCCCAGGCATTGCGGCAAAAAGACCCTGAATTACGGGTAGAGTTAGCCCTGCAAGAAACGGACGCCCAGACCTGGCGGGATTACGCTCGCAACCAGGGCGTTAAGCAATTAATTTGGGTCGAGGGGTCGGAAAACGTTCGGGGAGAGATCCTAGAGACCGACAAACCGTTGCCTAAAGACCAGCCAGAAGAAGGGTAGGCTCTCTACTAAATAGCGCCGCCACAGCCGCTTCGGTTCCAGGAGGAGACGAAAGAGCCATTCCAGACCCATTTCGCTCATCCACTTCGGCGCTCGTTGGACGCGACCGGCTTCAAAATCAAGGGTGGCGCCGATGGCTAGAAAAATTTTAATAAAGGGAAAGCGGTTGCGATGACAGGCTAGCCATTTTTCCTGCTTCGGCGTCCCTAACCCCATCGCTAGAACCGTGGCGCCGGAGTCCTTCACCAGTCGGATAATTTTTTCGCACTCTTCCGGATCCTTCTCAAACCCGAAGGGGGGAGAATAGACGTCTACCACAATTTCCCGTCCGACCTTGGCGTTAATTTTCTCCCGGGCGATTTGGGCCACCCCCGGGCCGGCGCCGAGGAGAAAAATGCGAATCTCTGGATTTTTGGCGTTGTGGCGGTAGAAAGCGGGGAAAAAGTCGGAGCCGGAAATTTTTTCCCGCAGGGGTTCTCCAAGAAAGTAGGAGGCAAACTGGACGATTTTGCTATCGCAGACGCAATACTGAGCTTGGTTGTAGGCTCGTCTAAACTCTCCGTCCCGCCGTAGTTTAATCAGGTGATCCACATTGGGGGTGACCAACAGCCCCCCGGTTTGGTTTAAATCCGCTAGGAGTTCCGCCTGGGTTAAATTATCAATCTGAGTTCCTAGGATATTGACGCTGGCTTTATGAGTTAGGGGCGGGGCGAGATAATTCAGCATAGACGGTCAAACAACGACAACAGCGATCCTGGAAGCGAGTTACTACTAGTTACACCGCCTTCCCCCTAATTGTCAATAGGTTCCCTGTTTATGCTCGATCTCACCAAAGTGGCCGGTCAAATCCCCGGCATGGGCAATCACCTCAAAAAAGAGGCCGCGGCCAGTCGCCAGCGCCTCGAAAAGGCCTTGGCTCTATTTAGGCTTTGTCAACAGGAGCCGGAGCGTTGGCTTCAACGGCGCCGCCAATGGGGAGAGCGTCTCTTTTTCGCCGCGGCGGAGCCGGTGGAACCCCTGAATATTTTCCCGACTCTACCGGCGCCGCCCCCGAGCCATAGCGTCTTCGCTACGGACGGCTCCCAAATCGCCCCCTCCCACCACGAGATCGCCTATTGTTACCTGCTCAACATCGGGCGCATTATGCTCCACTACGGCCAGAACCGTCACCCCCTCCTAGACAGTCTGCCCCAAATTTATTACCAACCGGAAGACCTCTACGTCGCTCGTCAGTGGGGCATCCGCACCGAGGAATGGATGGGGCACCGTCGGGCGGCGCTGGAGGCGGAATGTTTAGCCGAATTGGCCTGCCGTTGGGTCAAGCCCCCCGGGCCCCATGACGAGCCGAATTTAGCCATGATGGACGGCTCTTTGATTTATTGGTTTTTAGAAACCCTGCCCCAGGCCGCTCGGGAACGGATTTTGAACCCGATTTTAGACGCCTGGGAAGAGTTGCGGCGCTATCGGATCCCCTTTATGGGCTACCTGAGTTCCTCCCGTAGCGCCGAAGCGGTGAACTTTCTCCGTCTGCCGGCCTGTCCCTTTCCCGAACCGAACTGTCCGAGCCACTGCGACGGTCTGGCGGAAGGAGAGAAAACCCCCTGTCAGGTCTTTGATCCCCTCCGGGACGCCGCTTTTTGGGAGCCCCTCTTGGAACCGGGGCAACGGAGTCCCCTCTGGCGTAGTTCCCTGCGGATTTTAGACCTCTATCCCCCGGAGCAAAAGATTTATTTTTGCTATGTCCATGTGGGGAGCGAGGTGGCCCGGGCGGAGTTTCCCCACTGGGTGGCGACGGACGCAATGCTTTTAAACCAAGCCCTGGGGATTATGCTGGCCCAGGTGCAAAAAGGCTACGGCTACCCCGTGGCGCTGGCGGAGGCCCACAATCAGGCGGTGGTGCGGGGAAGCGACCGGGCCCGCTTTTTCGCCCTGCTGGAGCAACAAATGGCCCGCTCCGGTTTGGAGAAGATGGATATTTCCCCCAAGGAGGCCCGCAAGCGGGGCAGTATTGTTTAGCGCCGGCCCTATCGATTCTCATTCGGCGCTAGTTTTAGTTTACGTTATTAAGCTATTGCGTATCCACTAAACTGTCGTTTGAATGGAGAATGAAAGCCTAAAACAATATCTGACGTAGGTATTCCTTTTCTTGTCAGAACTTTAGCGATCGGAATTTCCGTTCCGTTATGTTGAATCCAGATTTTTCTATCTTTAATATCAAAATGTAGGCTCTCCGGGAATGAGGCGGGTGGTCAGGGAGCCAATTAGCCAGAACCCTTGCTGGATAAGCATTTCTGCGTTACCGCCAAGTCGGAATTGTATAATAAGCTACAGTTTCTCGCCCGATCCCCGGAGAGCCGATGTAAAGCGCGATCCGGTTCTTCTTCTTCGAGAGCTTGAACATAGTTGAGATACTGGCCTAGCGCAGTATGAAATTCACTAATTTCTAAGTCTGTAATGAAGCTCTTGATTTCAACGGCAATTTTTTCCTGATCTCTTTGAGCGGCGATCGTTGACTCTGCGCCTAAATCGATAGGAGTTCCCGACAGTCCTAGCATTGAAGGCTCCTAGGGGAGAAAGGTTGTCGGGAGCGGTCTCGGCGCTGGCTCCGGCTCGAACCCTCCCCTTATAGTGGGTTATTATACCAGGGCCGATTATCGGCGCCGGCTGTCCAGTGTGTTCAGGAGTCGAGGCATGAAAAAAGTTTACGCCATTGGGATTGGGGGAAGCGGCGCGAAGTGCGTGGAGTCGTTGCTCTTTCTCCACTCCCTCGGCCTCTTGGGGGAAACCCGCTTGGGAACGTTACTCGTGGACGCGGACGCTTCCAACGGCAACGGCCAGCGAACCGGTATTGTTTTGAAAACCGTCGCCCAGTGCCAGAGCGCCTTTCAACGGGGTAAAACCGCTTTTATGCGTTATCCCCTTCAGGATTATGAAACTTGGAATCCTCTTGGGGACGCGACCCACGCCGGTAATTTAGGCGGTATTTTCAATAAACAGGCCCTCGGCGCCCAGGCCCCGGCGCTGGCTAAGGTGATGGACGTCCTCTACGGGCCCGCGGAGCAAAGCGCCGATTTAGACGTGGGTTTTCGAGGGCGGCCCCCCATCGGCTCCGCGGTGATGAGTCGCTTGGATTGGGAGGGGTTAAACCGGGCCCAGGGGGGGCAATGGCAAAAATTACTGGATAATCTCTTATTGGAAACCAGTAGCCCCGGCGCCGTGGTTGTTCATCTTTTTGGTAGCGTCTTCGGCGGCACCGGCGCCGCCGGAACTCCGACCCTGGCCAGCTTGATTGACCGCAAACTGCGGGAGGAGGATTGTCGGGGGCAAGTTCGTCTTAACGCCTCTCTGCTTCTCCCTTACTTTGGCTTTGAGCGGCCCGACGACGGCGACCAGACAGTCTTTGCGGAAACTCGCTTTTTCGCCCTCAACACTCAGGCGGCGTTGCAGTATTTCGCCGAGCAAGCGGAGGGGGTTTTGGATAACGTCTATCTTCTCGGTCATCAGGATAAGGAAAATTATCCCTCTTGCACCGGCGGCGCTGAGCAAAAAAACGGGGCCCACTTCGCGGAACTCTACAGCGCCCTAGCGGTTAACCACGGCGCCGAGCGGAAAGCGCCGGAAACACAGGTTTTTTATATTAGCCGGGGACGCTTCGACCGCTTGACTTGGTCGGATTTGCCCCAGGGGGAAACGGTCAAGACGGCTCTAGCGAAGGGCGTTCGTTTCGCCTACGCTTGGCGCTACAACTTCTCCCTCGAATTAGCCGAGGCTCGGCGCCTAGGGGGCAAACGCTTCTTTAAAGGCGCCCCTTGGTTTCGTCACTTCTTCGCCATCGGCGCCGGTTCTTCCGGTCTCCCGACGGTGGAAGGAGAAACCCAAGTCCAACAGGCTCAACTGCTGGATCAATGGTGCGGCGCTTTTTTAAATTGGTGTCGGCAGATCGCCAAGGCCAATACTCAATCCGAGCAGTTTTTCCATCTTCAGGATTTGGCGGATTCAGAAAGCGAGTATCGGGAGGAGTTAGAAGAGTTGGCGCCGTTAATCCTAGATCTGGAGCAAAGCGAAGACCGGCGCCGGGGAGACCATCTGGATAATCTCAAATTTCAACTGGATAACCAGGGGCGCCGCTACGACCCCGGTGTCTCTGGTTTAGCCCACGCTCTCTTTGATTTGCTCTAGGGAACGAAGCCAAAAAAAAGAGGGTCGGTCTGACCCCCCTCTCCTAACAACAATGAAACTTACAAATCCAAACTGAAGTCCCTCAATTCCGCCATTACTGCGGCTGACTGGGCAGGGTTCCGACCGTTAAGGTCAGAGTCAGAGGACGACCGTCCCGGAGCACGGTGACGTCTAGGTTAGAGCCGATGGCGGTCTGCTCCACCTGATTCTGCACCTCGCTGGCTTTGGTAATGGGGCTTTCCCCTAGGCGCTGGATGACATCGCCGGGCTGGAGACCCCCCAGCGCCGCCGGGGAGTCGGGAACCACCTTCATAATGACGACCCCCTGATCGGCCTTGAGAACGACGCCGCTCCGTTGGCGCAGTTGTTCTTTAAATTCCGGGGTGACGTCCGCCATCTGAATCCCGAGGAAGGGATGCTCGACCTTGCCCTTGGTAATAATCTGCTCGGCGATCTGTTGCGCTTTATTAATGGGAATGGCGAAGCCTAGCCCCTGGGCGTTTTGAATAATGGCGGTGTTCATGCCGATGACCTCGCCGTTGGCGTTGAGGAGGGGGCCGCCGGAATTGCCGGGGTTAATGGCCGCGTCGGTTTGAATAAAGTCCACCCGTTTATCGACCACGCCGATTTCCGAACTCCGGCGCCCGGTGGCGCTGACAATCCCCGTGGTGACGGTGTTATCTAACCCGAGGGGGTTGCCGATGGCGATGGTCCACTCGCCCACCTGAAGAGCGTTGGCGTCGCCGAGTTTAACGGCGGGGAGGTTTTCCGCTTCCACTTTAATGACCGCCACGTCGGTGGTGGGGTCGCTTCCCAAGACTTGGCCCGTTAATGTCCGTCCGTCCTTCAGCGTTACCGTCACTTCGTCGGCGCCGGCCACCACGTGGGCGTTGGTTAAAATCCGACCGTCTTCGCTGACGATGAACCCGGAACCGGCGCCCCGTTGAATCTGCTCATTGGGTTGAGCGCCGAAAAAATTGCGGAAGGGATCCGGCAACCCTTCAGGAACTTGAGTCTTGACCTTACGCTCCGCGTTAATCCGCACCACCGACGGCCCCGTGGCCCGCACCACGTCCACGACAAAATTACTCGGCGCCGGCATCAGACCCGGTTTCGCTCCCGCCGGCGCTGGCGATTCCTTGATCTGGGCGGGGTTCAGTAAACGGTTAGCGGTTATCTGGTTAAGGAGTTGAGGGTTGGTAATCGCCACGGTGCCCCCAACGCCGATGCCCATACCCATCAGCACCAGCCCCAAGTAGGCCCAGGAGGTTTTGGATGTCATAGCATGACCCAGAGAATTAGAGCGAGAAGCTAAGGAAAAGTCTCTCATGATTGTTTACCGGGGGAGGAGAAAAAAGTCAGCCCGATGAGGAGCAATTAGGGAAAACGGCTTTTGGGCTGACACTGTTCAATATAGGGGGGGGATTTGACAACGCCGTGACGAGGGTATGAACTTTTGACGTCGCGGGGAAACGGGTTCTGTCCCCCCAAAAAAAAGCCCCCAAGTTGGGGGCTTTTGATTCTTCCGCTCTCCCTCCCGCTCCCTGAGCGTAGCCGAAGGAGAGCGGAACGGAGCGAGAGGGGTTTAGACCGCGACCGCTTTGCGGGAGGTGGCGGTGAGTTCGCCTTTGGCGTATTTGGCGGCGTACTCGTCCAGGGTCAGTTGCTTGATCTTGCTGGCGTTGCCGGCGGTCCAGAACTGCTGATAGCGCTCGGCGCAGACCTGTTTCATGTATTTGATGGAGGGCTTGAGGAAGTGGCGGGGGTCAAAGTTTTTGGGATCTTGAGCCGCGGCTTCCCGGAAGGCGGCGGTGATAGCCAGGCGGTTATCGGTGTCGATATTCACCTTGCGGACGCCGCTCTTGATGCCTTTTTGGATTTCTTCCACCGGCACCCCGTAGGTTTCGGGAATAGCGCCGCCGTATTTGTTGATCAGGTCGATCCACTCCTGGGGCACAGAAGAGGAGCCGTGCATCACCAAGTGGGTGTTGGGCAGGCGCTTGTGGATTTCTTCGATGCGACTGATGGCGAGGATTTCCCCGGTGGGTTTGCGGGTGAATTTATAGGCGCCGTGGCTGGTGCCGATGGCCACCGCCAGGGCGTCCACCTGGGTTTTTTCCACAAATTCCACCGCTTCGTCGGGGTCGGTGAGCAGTTGGGAATGGTCTAGTTTACCTTCAAAACCGTGACCGTCCTCCGCTTCCCCTTGACCGGTTTCCAGGGAGCCGAGGCAACCCAGTTCCCCTTCCACGCTGGCGCCGACGGCGTGGGCCACTTTCACCACTTCGGCGGTGACGTTGACGTTGTACTCAAAGCTGGCGGGGGTTTTGGCGTCCTCCTGTAGAGAGCCGTCCATCATCACGCTGGTGAAACCGTTGCGGATGGCGGAATAGCAGGTGGCGGGGCTGTTGCCGTGATCCTGGTGCATGGCGATGGGGATCTGGGGATAGGTCTCCACGGCGCCGAGGATCAGGTGACGGAGGAAGTTTTCCCCGGCGTAGCTCCGGGCGCCCCGAGAAGCCTGCAGAATGACGGGGCTATCGGTTTCATGGGCGGCCTGCATAATGGCCAGGATCTGCTCCATGTTGTTGACGTTGAAAGCGGGAATGCCGTAATCATTCTCGGCGGCGTGGTCTAGTAACAGCCGCATGGGCACAAGCGCCATAGGGATCCTCCTGGGGTGGCAAGTTAATGTAAAGGTAACTCTTTAGATTTTTTTAATATTAGGCTAGTTTCTCCCCCTTGACAATTTCTAAAAAAGGGAGTCCGACGCCCCGTTGTCAGGGGTTAGGCTTCGCCGCTCAATGCGTCTGCTCTTAACCGCCCCCCAGGCGCCGTTGCAGATGGGCCAGGAAATGGGGAATCACCCGAGCTTGGTTACCGTACAGTTCCCCTAGGGTGACCGGCGCTTCCGGGGGAATCAGCGCCGATTGATACTGAAGGATAATTAAAGCGTTCCAAAAAATGAAAAAGAGGGTTAACCCGGCGATCCGGCGCCAGATCCGGGCCCGCCCTTGCCCCCATTCATCCCAAAGAATCGCTAGCCCCAGGACAAACAGCGCCGTACTGTTAGAAAACATGCGACCCCCCACACTGGCCCCCTGCCACCAACACCACCAGGCGCCGATAAAATAAACCTGAAGCAAAAAGGCGGCCAACAGCGCGCAACCTAGGACGGGCCGGCGCCGGACGAAGAGGGCTAAGCCGACGACGCCGGCCAAGGTCAGGGGATGCCAGATAAACAAGCCCCGGTGTCCCGAGAAGAGAACCTGCCAGAGCGCCGGTTGGAACCAGTGAAAACTGCCGCCGTAGCCCCGGGCCTGGCCTTCTTCTAGATAGGGAATTTGAGCGAGGCCGCCGTACTGCCAGAGATAGACCAGCAATTGGGGCGTCTGGAGCAGGAGAGCCACGAAACCTAAACGGGCGATAGCCCAGAAATAGGGGCCTAACTTTCCGGCCCGGTATTGTTCCGCGCCCTGCCAGAGGATGGGAACCAGAATAAATAAACCGTCCTGGGGCCGCGCCCAGGCCGCTAAACCAATGAGGCCGCCCAGCGCCGCCTGTAGGCGCCAATCCGTCAACCAAGGCCAGGTCAATACGCCCCAGATAAAGGCCGTCACCAAAAAGGCGGAAACGGCGTGGGACATGGAGACTTCCACCGTCAGATAAAAACTCAGGGGCGAAGCGAACCAAACGCCCCCCGTCGCCAGCGCCGCCGCGGGAGGACTAGCAAACAGGCGGGCGATCCGGTAGCTGAGGACTAAACTGGCGATTCCCAGCAGGACGCTGCCGAGGCAATAGACCAACTCGTAGGGCCAGGTCAAACCGTTCAGCGCCACTGGGAAACCGACTCCCCGGAGGCCCAGCGCCAGTAAATGACCCCAGGCGAAAAACGGGAAGAGAACCGCCCCCAAACCTAGGGTGTATTTACTAAAATGAGGGACTTCTCCAAAAACCCTAGCCCCGGCGCCGAAGGCTTCCGCGCTTTCCGCATAGTAGCGATATTCGTTATCCACCCGTAGATCGCCGTCAAACAGGAGGGAGCGGAGAGGCGTGTAATAGCCAAGTCCGTCTCCATAGACCCCAAAGCCGGTGACGGAAAATTTGAGTAGAAAGAGCGCCACCGTCCCGGCGCTGGCCCACCAAAACCAAGCCCGAATCGATGGCGGGTCTAGAGGGAGCGAAAATCGACTCCAGGGGCCGCCAGACCGGCGCGGGTGTTTAGTTTCCATGCTCTGAACCGTTATTCAACCTTAACCAAGCCTAACCGTCGCCGGTCTTCGGCGCTGAGCGCCCAACCGAGGGCGCCGCTATTTTGTCGGGCCTGGTCCGCGGTTTTAGCGCCGGGGATGGGAATAACGTTGCCTTGGGTAATGAGCCAATTGAGCGCCGTCTGGGCCGGGGTTTTCTCGTATTTTGCCGCCAGCTCTTTTAAGAGGTCGAACAGCGGCTCTAACTGGGTTAAGCCTTTGGCGCTGAAGCGGGGATTGAGTTTGCGGCCGCCCTGGAGGGTTTTGACGCTGTCGGGCCCATATTTTCCGGTGAGTAAGCCCTGGGCCAGAGGGCTGTAGGCCAAAATCGTCACCCCCAGTTCCTCCGCCAGAGCTAAAACGCCGTTCTCCTCAATGCGTCGGTCTAGGAGGGAGTAGGAAACTTGGTTGACCGCTAGGGGAATACCCCGCTCCGCCAACAGGCGGTGGGCTTGCCGCATTTGCTCGGCGCCGTAGTTGCTCACCCCGACGCGCTCAATCCGCCCCGCCTGGACTTCCTCCGCCAGCGCCGCCATAAAGTCCGGGGTTTTGAGGATAAACTCCCAGGGCCAGTGAATTTGGTAAAGGGTGATTTTTGCTTGACCCAACCGGGCCAAACTCTCCGTCAGCGCCTGATGAATATCCTGCCGGCGCCAGCGCCAGGGAAAGGGAAAATACTTGGTCGCTAAACAGACCGGCGCCCCGCTGGCTCGGCAAAACTCCCCCAGCAGGCGCTCCGATTCCCCAAAACCGTAAACCTCGGCGGTGTCGAAGAGGGTCAGTCCCGCTTCCGCGGAAGCCCGGAAAGCGCCCTCGACGTCGGCTTTGTCGAAATCCTTGCCATAGCCCCAAAAGAGTCGGTCTCCCCAGGCCCAGGTTCCAACCCCCAGGGCTGGGACGGACGGGCCCTGGGGGCCCAGAGTCAGGGTTTGCATAAACTCGCTCCTAACGGCGCTGAAAACTCCCTTATCTTAACGGGGCGCTCTTTTAAAAAACCGCGGTGGAATCTTCTCGGCGCTCTAGGGGATGAATCGGCGCCGTTGGCAAAACCGGCAATTGGATTTGCTCCACCTCTGGACGGGTCTTGAGCCAGCGTTGGGACAACTGGGCGAAGTTGAGGGGACAACCGCTAACCGCGAAGCGAGTGGATAACGCCGGCAGACTATTCCGTAGCCCCAGCACCTCCAACTCTTGCCGCGCCGCCTTAACGACGTATTGAGCGGGATCCACTAGGGAAATAGAGGAGGGCAAAAGGGACTGGAGAATCGGGGTTAAATGTTGGTAGTGGGTGCAACCAAAGACCAGGGTGTCGATTTTAGCCTCTAGGAGCGGTTGCAGATAATCCTGAGCCACCTGACGGGTGTAGGGGTCGTAAATGCGATTTTGCTCGATCAACGGCACGAATTCGGGACACCCCACCTGCCAAACTTGGGCTTGGGGGTCGATTTCTTGAATGGCGTCCCGGTAGGCGTTGCTGGCGGCGGTGGCGGGGGTGGAAATAACCCCAATCCGTCTTCCTTGTCTGACCGCGGCCCGAGCGCCGGGGAGAATGACGCCTAGGATCGGCAGGTTAAACTCCTGCCGCACCGTTTCCAGCGCCAAAGCCGAACTGGTATTGCAGGCCATAATCACCATCTTCACGCCCTCCCACTCCATCCAGGTAAGAATTTCCCGGACATACTGGAGTATTTCTTGGGAAGAGCGATTGCCGTAGGGGAGCCGGGCTGTATCCCCAAAGTAGAGTATGGACTCCTGGGGCAATTGTTGATACAGTTCCCGTAAAACGGTTAAACCACCTACACCACTATCAAAAATGCCAATACGGCTCCGCTGGGAATCTTGCATATCGAGCAATATCAAAAGAGATGCTGATATTGAAACACGAACGCTTAGGGAAGTAAATAAGCTTAAGGATTACTAAAGGTTATAAAATTCCCCCCATGTCATCTTTTTTGGATATAGCAATCGCTAGGGCGCCGAATCTCCGTCATCAAGATTATCCTCAGACTAGAAACCGCGAAACCTTGAGAAGGCTAGTTGCCCCGCAGATAATCCAAAATGCCTTGAGCGATGGCTCTCGCCATTTGCTGTTGGTAGCCGGGGTTAACTAATTTAGTCACATCTTCGGCGCCGGTGACAAATCCTAATTCCACCAGGGTCGAGGGCATCCGACTGTGGCGCAACACATAAAATCTGGCCCGACGAACGCCCCGGTCTCTAACATCGACGGAGCGAATAATACTGCGGTGAATGGATCTCGCAAGGGCGGAGTTACCAAAGTAATAGACTTCCAGCCCATTGACATCTGGCCTTCCCATGCCCATGGAATTGGCGTGGACGCTGACAAAAACGTCTGCTCCGGCCCGGTTGGCCATATCCGTCCGTCCCTGAAGGCTGACAAAATAATCGCTGTTACGGGCTAGGACGGCGCGGACGCCCTGTTGTTCCAGATATTGGACAATATATTGGGAAACCGGCAAGATCACGTCTTTTTCCTGGACGCCGTTGATGCCGATAGCGCCGGGATCTTTGCCCCCGTGGCCGGGATCGATAAAGACTAAGCGCCCGCCCCGGGGAGGACGGGTGGGGTTGGGCGGCAGACTGGGATAGGCGGAAGGGAAACTCGGATTACTGGGGAAAGTGCCGGTATTACGGGGCGGTTCCACTTGAAGGGGAATACCGCCGCCGGGCGTCGGTCGTTGGCCCGAGGAAAAGGGCGGCCGGGGCTGGGCGGCAAGATTGCGGCCGGGGTTCATTTCCAGAGCGAAGAGATCGGCGCCGGCCCGAAAAAAGCGCCCGAAGCTAGAGCCTTGGGTGGGTTGGGCCAGAATTAAAACCTGATTATTGGCTTCCTGGCGAATACGGACTTGATAAAGGGGGCTATTCTCCAACTTGGGGCCCTGAAGTCCCTGGGCCACCTGGGCGTTATCCACCCGGATTTCGTACTCCCCCGTCAAGCGGTTGAGAGTGCCCCGGGCCTGGATGGGGCGGTTGGCTCGAATCAACAGTTGGCGATTATCTCGGGTAACGTCTAAGCCGGTAATGATCGCGCCGCCGTAGGGCAGAGTCGTCCTCGGCGGTTGGGGGCTAACCTGGGCCAGACCCCCGGAAGACGGCGCCGTCGGCCGAGCCGAGGCGCTACCGCCCTTTGGGAGCAGGATAATTCCACCCCCGACGCGACTGTAGTAAGCCTGCCAGGTTTCCTCGGTGGAACTGACGGCTAAATTCAGTTGAGGCGAGTTTTGGTCGGAGCCGAACTGAATCGCGCTGACGCCGTACTGATTAATAGCCACGGTCTGTCCCAACAGTTCCCTCGGTAATTCGGCGCCGGGAAGGGCGAAGGCGATGACCTGCTCCCTCGGGTTGCGATTAACGCGGATTTGACTATTCTCGCCGTTGCGGTTTAGCCGCACAAACAGCCCGTTTTGGGTGACCTGCACGGCGCCGTTGCCAGAACTAGTGGGTCGGGGCGCGGCGCTTTGGGGCGGCGCCTGGGGGGACGGCGTCGTCGGCGCTTCCGTCCCTCGCTGGGGGGTGGGCATTTCCACCGTCCATTGGGTGGGGGTAATGCCCCGCACCTTCACCTGTTGGGGATCGACGGTGTAACCCGGCGCGATTTCAATCACCAGGCGGGTGGTAAAGGGGTCAAACTGGGCCACCCTCAAGCTGGAGACCAGACCGCCAATGGGCTGATTGACTGTGGGGCGCCCCAGGGTGGTGCCGGGGAGATCCACCACAATTCGAGTCGGGTTGGGAATCAGTTGAGCCGTCGGTTGCACCCGAGTTTCGGTATAAAACGTCAGACGATTTTGGGCCGGGTCAAACCGCCAAGAGAGTAATCTTCCCGCCAGCGCCGGAGCGGCCCAAAACAACGACAGCGCCGCTAAGGTCAAAACAAAACTGGCAAATCGAGACATATCGCCTCCTCGACTAGAAAAATTTCCGTAGGAACCGCGTCTAAGTTGCGTCTTAGACCGGGGTCTTCACAGTGGGAGCCGTCTGGTTTTGGCCTTGGGAGATGGTAACGGTTAAAAGGGCAGAATGCAAGTCAAGCCCCTAGGGATGCTCCGGGAACACCCGGTGGGGCAAGCCGTGGGCGATGAGATCCACGGGGCATTGATAGGTTCGCTCAATCATCTCCGGGGTCAGGAGCCGGTCGCCGTGATAATACAAGCGCCGATTGAGGCAACCCACGGTTTTAACGGCCCGAGAGACGGCGGCGAGGTCGTGGGAAATCAAGATAATGGTCAGGGTTTGATTGAGTTCCTGAAGCAGGTCGTAAACGCTCTGTTGGATCTGGCTATCCACATTGGCGGTGGGTTCGTCCAACAGGAGGATCTGAGGCTCCGAAGCGAGGGCCCGGGCGATATAGACCCGCTGGCGCTGGCCCCCGGAAAGCTCCCCGAGCAGACAGTCCTGAAAATCCAGCATTTTCACTTGCTCTAAGCAACGGGCCACAATGGCGTCGTCCTGGGCGTTGTAGGGCTGAAAAAGCCGGCGCCGTCCCAGGCGACCCATACGAACCACCTCCGCCACTCTCACGGGAAAGGCTCGGTCAAACTCCAAGCTCTGGGGCGCGTAGCCCACCCAGCGCCGGCCTTGGGTCGCGGGGCGGTCTAGAATGCGGACGCGACCCCGCTGGGGTTTAATTAAACCGAGAAGCGTCTTTAACAGGGTGGTTTTACCGCCGCCATTGGGGCCGATGAGGCCGATAAAATCCCCGGCCTGAACCTGAAAATTGACCGCTTCCAGCGCCGGTCTTTGGTCATAGTAAACCCAAACGTCCTGAAGATCGATAACGGGGGTCATGAGCGGTTAGGGATTGGGAGTTAGAGATTGGGCGAAGGCTTCGGAAACCTTCAGCAGATTGGCCGACCAGTCCGGCGCCAGATCGTCGATCAGAACCACCTCCGCTCCAATTTCCTTGGCGATAGTCTCGGCGCTTTTGGGGCTGAGTTGAGGTTGAGCAAAGATTACTTTAACTCCCTCCGCCTGGGCGGTTTTAATCAGGGCGGCCAACTCCTGGGCGCTGGGTTCCTGCCCCTCCGCTTCGATGGGAATTTGCCGCAGGTCGTAGGCCTGGGCGAAATAGCCCCAGGCGGGATGGAAGACGATAAATTGGCGGTTTTTCAGACCCGCTAGGTTCTGGCGAATTTGTCGGTCTAGAGCGTCGATTTCCGCCAAAAAGGCTTGTAAATTGGCTTGGTACTCCGCCTGATTATCGGGATCGACCCGGACTAAACCGTCGTAAATATTCTGGGCTTGGATTTTCACCAACTCCGGCGCTAGCCAGATATGGGGATCTAGCGCTTGAGTTTTTTCCCCCGCCGTCGGCGCTTCGGGATGGTCATGATCATGGTCATGCGCCTCTTCGGCGCCGTGGCTGTGGCCGTGGGGGATTTCCTTTAGGGGCGTTATTCCCTGAGACGAGTCGATCAACAGCAAGTTGGGGTTGACGCTCCTAAATTTCTCCAGCCAGCGCTTTTCCAACCCCAAACCCACCTGAACATAAGCCTTGGCTTGGCTGAGCGCCTGCAATTGTTGGGGCTTCGGCTCGTAGGTGTGGGGATCGCTCCCCGGCTCCACCATAACGTTCACCTTGGCTCCTTCCCCGGCGATTTTCTCCGCGAAATAGCGCTGGGGCAAAATACTGACGGCAATTTGTAGGGGCGGCGCCGGCGCCGGTTGGGTCTGACAGGCGCCTAACCCTAGGGCCAAACCCGCGAGCAGGGACCAAAAACCTCGGGGTCTGAGTTGTAGATGCCCCCTAGGGGGTATAACGGAAGAAGGATTCAACAAACTGGTTTCCTCGACATTAGTGATAACCATTATCATTTTCTCTATCTTAGCCTAATCTTAGCCTAGGGAAAGCGCCTTGTCTCCATCCGATCTTCTTGCCAGCCTCACCCGCAACCAGAAACGGGTTCTGTTGAAGCTCCAGCAACAGAGCCAGCCCCTCTCGGCCCAGGATCTCTACGTGCTTCTACGTCAGGACACGCCCCTGGGTCTCGCCACGGTCTATCGAATCCTGGACGCCCTCAAGCTCAAGGGACTCATTCAACACCAGGTCAACCTCCAGGGGGAATCCCTTTATCAGACCATTGAGCGGGACAGCCACGCCCTCACCTGTCTCGACTGCGGGCGCTCCTTTCCCTTAGAAGGTTGCCCCGTGCGGGAACTAGAGCGCAAACTCCAAGCCCAGGGATCTTTCAAAATTTACTACCACACCCTGGAATTTTTCGGTCTCTGCGGCGTCTGCGCCCAGAAAGGGGATTAAATCCGATACGCAATCAATCTTGATTCTTCCTACCCTCCTTGGAAAGCTACGGTGTGTACACAAATGTCAAAACCCCCTCTAACTCCCCCTTGGTAAGGGGGAGAAACAGAAATCTTTGTTCCCTCCCCTTGCTAAGGGGAGGGCTAGGGAGGGGTTCTTGATAGAATTTCAGCAATTATTCTTAGTTATATGTACACCGCCGCTTAGAAAGGGGGGTGCAAATCGAACCCGGTTCATGATTCACTTAAGCTTGCCATAACTGATATCTGATATCTGAAATCTGGTATCTGAAATCTGTCACCCAAAGGCTCGCCCAATGTGGAACCAAATCAAAATGAAGGTGACGCTAAAAACGACTAAACCCAAAATCATTTTGACGGCGCTCTTCCATGCGCCCACGCGCCGTTGGTTTTTGGCTTGAATTACTTCTTTATCCAGGTTAATTTTACTTTCCCCGAGACGGCGCTTGAGGATATTCTTTAGCTCCGGCGCCGGTTTCGTTAGATCTTCCGGTTTCAGACCTAGGGAGCGCCCGAGGTTAACCAGTTCTTGGGAATTGGTTTCGGCGCCGATTAATGCTTCTAGCCGCTGAATTTCCGCGACCCGTTGCGTCTGTTTGCCGCTAATTTCTAAGTCAAAACCCCTTAAGACGCGTTGAGTATTGTTAAAAACCAAGACAGTGGCGGTTAGGAAAAGAATCGCCATGGCTAATAATAACCAACGTAGGAAGCGGAGAAAAACCGTCTCGTAAAAGCGAATATCCTCTTGATTGTCCCGATAATAACGAGAGAGCGCGAATCCTAGGCCGATCAGAAAAGCGAGGGAGTGTTGGATAAAACCGCCAATGGTTTGCAGTTCCCAAGCCGGATTTTGGAGTTGGAGGGGAATCAGACTGAAAATAAAGTCTAGCAGGGAGACGAAGACAATGGTGTAGCCAATAATGGGCATCAAGCCGGTTAAACTGTGGACGCTAGTTTCAGTAAAAATAAATTCTACGTTAATCAAGCTGAAGAATAGGAAAAAGTTATTCAATAAATTTGAAAAAAATAGACCAATGTTCTCTAAAATTTCCATAGGAAATGAACCCAAAAATAAACCTGGGATTTAGGATAACCGACTTTTACGTATATTCGCTTAAGTAAAACGAATGTTGTGACCCTCGGGTCGGGCTTCGGCGCTTTGAGGATTCGGTCTGTTCGGCTGTCCTCGCCCTGAGCGTAACCCAAGGGCAGACTCATTTTAGGGATCATAGAGACGAACAATATTTATATACGCAAAGCAAATCAACGGAAGCGCCCAAGGGGCTACGTAACGGGAGTCACTTACTGATCGTGACCCAAGTCACTTGACGTCAAGAGGGCGGCAGGTCTATCCTTGTCCAGACGAACAGCGCCTCTTTCGGCTTTATCAACAGGATGATCCCAATGGCTCTGAGTATTTTTATGTAAATTTACTGACATTAAGTTTTCGGATGGCTACTACCCTTGGAGAAAATCTAAAAAATCTGCTCGCAATGCCTTTCTTCAAGACTCTCTAGCGTCGACATGGCATGGTCGCAATGTCGTCTTTTTCTCTCTTCTAGCGGAGCTTTTTGTCCAAGATTGATCGTCTATCATCTTTAATTGTTCCAAATTTTTGGAGGCTGAACCATACTAGCCCTCTGACAAATAGGACAAAAAGTTTATTGACTTTTCCCGTAAACGTACCCTAAAATTTCTCTCAAGGCAAAACTGTTTGCCTTTATAGCCATTGAGCGATAAAAGTCCTTATTCTGTATTTTTAACTTTTTGCTCTTAATTATGCGCCGATTCAAAAATGAAGTGCACCACTTAGGGTGAGCTAGCCGAAAGGGGGCCCATCTAAGGTAGCCTGACTTGTACCACCAAAACAGGCAATCAAAGATGGGCTACCACCAGCTTAACGCAGAAGAACGACTCGAAC
>WGLZ01000068.1 GCA_016471375.1 Cyanobacteria bacterium RI_101 | reverse complement strand
TTTATTGTCCTGGATAAATCTCCAAACAACTCGATCACTGCAATTTTCAGCTAAGCCAACCTCGGCAAAGGTTATAATCCGAATCGGAATTAGGTCTAAAAATCCGCTCACCGCAAGACTGCCAGAAAGCAGGAGCGCCTGCCGATTGATATTATAATCAGCCAAGATAATCATTGCTTTTGGGCTTCTCGTCGCGCTTTTCGTTGTTGAAGTTTCGCTCGAACAGCCTCATAGCCCGGACGAGGAGGAGCGGCGGCGATTCGCTCTAATTGTTCTCGATTTTTCTCTTCCCAATAGCGCCGAGTTTCAGCGGCGTCATTCAAGATCTGCTGATACTCTAATTCCATTTCACTGTTATGGGCTTCAACGTAGGCCAGCGCCGCCAAAAGTTGCTCTTCGGTTAGCGCCAACGCGTCGCCGATGAACTTGGGCGGGTATTGGGCTTGAAGATAGTCCATCACATCGTAAAGGGTGATGCGGGTTCCAGAAATGGTTAGCCCGCGCTCGGTGCGAATAATGGTCGCGGCTGGGTGGGGCGCTAGGGTCATGGCGGTTTTGGCGTTGAGGGATCTAGGTCTATGGTAGAGGGCTTTGGGAGGGATGAGGGGAAAGGGAGGAATGGGAGGCGTTGGCGAAGCGCGATGGGTCAAAACCTTGTTCTGGCTTGAGTTACGGCGCCGACTATAGCATTTTCAAACGAGACATGAAAAAGCATTATAGCAGTTATAAATAGCTTGTAAAATTCTCAAGTCCAGAGGCTCTCCGGGAATGAGGCTGGTCGTTAGGGAGCCTTCTTAGTCCGACGGTGATGTCAGTTGCCTTAATTCCGTTTGCCAATTCCAGAACACTTCCCCCAACCCGATCGCCGTTAAAAATCGTGGTAAATTCCCGACATACCATTCCAATTCTGGCGCGGCGCACACCGTAGCGGTTAAAATGCTTGCAAGTTGGCGTCGATTGCAGTCTATGCCATATTTTTCAAAGAGATCGGAGAGATGATTGGCGGTGTCCAGACAAGTTTGGCGATACCATGCGATGCAACAAGGATGGAAGTCGCGAAAGGATAAGCTACGCCATACTGCTTGCAAATTAGCGGGAATATCTAACTCGTAATCCTCCATATAGGCGTCTAAATCGCCGTCGTAGGTTTTGGCCAAAATATTGATCTGGTTTTCTTCTAGTAGACGAAGATGGAGCAAGGAAAAATCATGACGATAGGTATACCGTTCCTGACCATTGCCAAATAGAGTGATCGACCAACCAATTTCTCTTTTTAGATTAATTCGTAGACAAAGACCATCTAGGGCCGCAAGTCGATTGTCAAGTTTGCTGATTTTATCAGAGTTGTAGATTTTACAGGTAGCAAAGATCCAGTTACCATCGGATTGCCAGGAATTTTGAGTCTCTGTTCCGGCGCTGGACAGTAACGGTTTTAATTGGCTGATAAATTGGCTAGGGTCGCTGCCATAACCTGCCACCACCATGTCCACTCTGCCCCACCAATATCGCCAGGTCGGGTTGGGATAACCACTATCCGTCATCGTCATCGTCATCGTCGTCGTTCTCGTCGTCAAAAAACTCCCCTAGTGGAGGCAACTCAAACCAACCGTCTTCCATATTGGGCATGGTTAATGGTTCTGTCAGTGAGGAAAGCCGCAAAATAAACCGGGGTGGGGTGGCATAGAGATCAACTCGGTAGTCTCCGGTGGATACATCTACCCATTCAAAAACTTGATAATGCTCTTCTCGTTTGTTTTGCACCGCTCTGCGAATGTATTCTTCTTCTCCGCATTCCGCAGAGATGATCAAGTGACCACAGGGAATATTTAATTTCCAGGTTAGAACTGGAATAGCCTGACTAGCTTCCTCTGGCAATAGATCCCCGACAACGATCAGGGCATCGTCTAACATGCAATCGCCGTCAAACAGTAGGGGCAAGTACACGCCACGACGCACAAGAGCTTTACGATCTCGGGTATTCCCTTCATAATGCGCCTTACAAAACTCTTCCACAGTAGCTCCTGCCAAGCTACTGGAAAAAATCAGATATCCGTGACCATCACAGAAAAAGGGACTTTGGGCAAGGTCAACGCACAAACGGGGCGAGGAATCTGTCATGACGAGAGTCTCCAATTAGGTTTCCCAGTGAGTGTACAGTTTGCGCGCTTAAGCTCATAATAGCTGAGCACGGTTAAACTTAGAGGCGCGCAGAAAACGTCCGTATAACACTCTCTGCGGTAACGATATGTGGAAACGTTCGGCATATCACCCTGTTTTGGCATGATCTCAAGAAGTTTTCCGTATGTAGCGGTTTGCAGACGGGTGAGAACGACGTTTGTTAGCCCTCATCCCCTTCGACTGCGCTCAGGGTATCACCCAGCCCTTTCTCCCAATTCTGGGAGAAGGGGAGCCAGAAACCTGTTTATATCTAGGTTTTAAGTCCCTCTCCCCGGTTCCTGAGCTTGTCGAAGGAGGGAGAGGGATTTAAGGTGAGGGTCAGACCGGCCAAGAATGTCCCTCAGTCGAGAGAATGCAGCTATGCCACTTTCAAAAGCATGTTAGACAGACTTGTGTAACGCAAATGACCTCCTTTGAGCGGAACCTCCAGCGCCGATAGACATTGTTCTCAAAAATATAGCGCCGATTTCTCGGACTGAGGCAACGCTGTAACAAAACCCACCCCCAAGCCGGCGCCGTCTCAGTTGTCGTAATCTGTTATCGTCAAAAAGACGGAGCTTGGAGCGCCGCCCCTCAAAACGAGAAATGACCCCATCCGCCCAATCCGTCGCCCTGGCCTGCGCCCTGCTAGAACTCGAAGGTCTCTGGGATCTCGCGGCTCTGCAACGACAGTATCAGCGCCAGACTCAAGATTCCCAACTCCCGGAGCGCCACCCCTTAAAATTTGTCCTTCTCAGCGCCGCCTACGCCCTACTGGCCCAACATCTCGGGATCTCCCCCCCCCAACCGGCGCCGTTGACGCCTCTGCTGGGGCAAAGCTTTCAGGTGTCAAGTCGTTTAGAAAAAAGCTTCGCCGCGGTTTTAGCCCATTATCAAAACGATCGTCAGGAGATCGAATCCGTGTTGCGGCGTAATATCTACGCCTGTATTTACGCCTGCCACTCCCCCAAGGCTCTCAAACAGGCGTTACGCCAACCCATTCAGGAACAATTCCAAGGCTTTCACCAACACATCCAAAAATATCTCGGCGCCGTCCTCGACCATGCCCTAGAGCGGGAAGAGCGTTTTTTCAGCGGTCTTTTTCAGAGTTTCTATCGCCAGCGCCGGCGCCGTTGGCGGCAGACCCTTTACCGGCGCCCCTGTTTATACCTCTACGTTCTGGCTAATATCGCTGTGGGCTTAGGCGCGGAAACCCTCTGGGGCTACTGGCCCGGATTGCCCTCTCCCCTCCATCTTTACGGCCTGCTGGCGGCGCTGTTAACCCTAGCCCTAGCCCTCTATCTCCGGGCCGATTATCGGCGCTATCAAGCGCCGCCCTATTTTTTGACCCCCCAGTTGACCTTTCCCGGCTATCAACTGCGGCCCCCGGCCCTACCGGCGCCGCCCTGGCGTCTGCGGAGCCTCCGTTGGTTTTGTTGGGGGTTCACCGCGGCGCTGGGCGCTTGGCTTTTGCCGCCCTGGGGCGCCCTAGGCGGTTTAATTCTGGGCGGGGTGGTCGGGCAAGCTGTTCCCCTTTACTCCGTTTGGGATCTGTCGGCGGCCAAGACCCAGATCTATCAGCAATTAACGGCGGATCTGAGTCTCTATCTCAGAGAGCTGGATCAGGAAATTAAGGCTCAACTCTGGGAATGTCAACAAGCCCAAATTCAAGCCATTGAGAAATTTTTAGCCCTCCATCTGGAACGGGTGATGGTCGCTTTTCAAGATCCCGTCTTGATTCAACGCCTCTTCTCCCAATCGGAACCGGCGCCGGTTTTACCCCCGGCGCCCCCCAGTTTAGCGCCGCCCCAAACAAAACGTTATGCTCCCCCTAAAGTCGAGACGGGGAAGTTAGTCGAAGTCAAAATTCTCGATTATTTGCGAACTCAAGAAACCGCGACGTTAGCGGATCTCCAGTCGGCGCTGGCCGTTGATTTAAGCTTGCTTAAGGCTTGTCTGTTAAATTTGGAAACAGAGGGGTTTATCAAACTCGAAGAAACTCACGATTCTGGAGAAGCGGTCTATTGTTTGCTCTTTTGAGGCGTCGGCGCCGAGGGATAGGCCAAATAAGCCATCCTTTTCAGTTCCCGGCGCCCCCGAGCCACGGAATCTAAAATCAAGCCGCAGGTCAAGCTGGTAAAAGCAACTAACATCAGAGAAACCGCTAAAATTAAGGTCGGAAACCGGGGCACTAATCCGGTGTCCAGATAGGTTTTCACTAGGGGCAAACAGAGAACCAGCGCCGCTAGCGCAAAACCGATAAAGAGGCAGGAAAAAAATAAAAAGGGACGAATTTCTTTAAACAACAACAGCGCCGTCCCCAGCACCCGCCAGCCGTCCCGAAAGGTCTGCAATTTACTTTCCGACCCCGGCGGCCGAGCGCCGTAGAGGATCGGTTCTTCGGCGAAGGGAATATTTAACTCTAGGGTATGGACGGTTAATTCCGTTTCGATTTCAAAGCCCTGGGACAGCGCCGGAAAAGACTTGACAAAGCGTCGGGAAAAGACCCGATAACCCGAGAGCATATCGTCTAGTTGGGCGTTAAATAAAAACTTGACTACCGTGGTTAAAAATAGATTGCCGCTCCGGTGTCCCAGACGGTAGGCTTCCCGGTCTTTTTTGGGAGAGCGCCGGGCGCCCACCACCATATCCAATTGTTCTTGCAATAACCGGTGAATTAATCGCGGCGCCGCCTCGGCTTCATAGGTGTTATCGCCGTCAACTAGTAAATAAATATCCGCCTCGATATCGGCGAACATCCGCCGCACCACCGCCCCTTTGCCGGGCCGTCCTTCGTAGCGCACCTCGGCGCCGGCATCCCGAGCGACTTGGGCCGTGCCGTCGCTGGAGCGATTGTCATAGACGTAAATCGCGGCGCTGGGCAGAGCGGACTGAAAACCCTGAACGACTTGGGCAATGGTCAGCGCCTCGTTATAACAGGGCACAATCACCGCTAGCCGGTAAGGCTTTAAATCGGAAGTCGGCGGAGAGGAAAGAGAAGCGGTGACCACAGAGTTAATAGAGTTCACAAGGACTACTTAAAGGGCTGGCTCCGTTTATTTTAGCGGCAAGGGGCTTTTTCCTCGGGCAAAATTCTGGCCGATGGCCCGCCAGTCTAAACAGGGGGGCAGTTGGGCTTGAGTTAAAATCCAGCGGGCGTAGGTGTTGCTATTGGGGCCGGGAACGTAACGGTATAAGTCCCGGTAGGGATAGCTCTGGGGGCTGTTGTGGAGAATCTGGATTAAGGCCTCGGCCCGGTCTCCGCTCCATTCCTCCAAAAGCCAGCTCGGGCCGTTGCCTACCCCCGCTTCCCAGGGCAGAAGATTTTTATACAAATGTCCCCAACTTTCCTGCCGCAGACCCCGGCGCTGCCAAATTTCCCACCGTTCCGGCGCCGATTGGGGAGCTAAAATCACATACCAGGGATGGATCGCCCAAACCCCTAGCCAGGGAATTTTCGCCGCTCGTAGTTGGACTCGCATGAGAGTTAAAGAATTGAGGTTAGGGCATCATTCGATGGATTGAGAGCGAAGTATCGTTTAAACCGTCGGGCTTCGACTACGCTCAGCCCTCGATCCGCGTTTTGGCAATACTCTATAAAAGTCAAAAGCTGAAGCTTATGGTTCAAATTCTAGGGCGGAATAGAGGTCTCCTAGGGGGATTTGACAGGGAATCGAGGCGAGGGAGACTGCGGCGTCCAAGTCGTCATATTCGGTAAAGAGCCATTGGCTGCGGTCGGTTTTGGCATATTGCTCAATATGGGGAGTGTATTGATCGATCAAGAGATATTCTTGGAAGGTGGGAATGGCGCGATAGGCGGCAAACTTTTCATCCCGGTCGTAATTTTTGGTTGATTTGGAGAGGACTTCGGCAATCATCACGGGGTTGGTAATGGTGTCGGTTCTTCCGAGTTGTCGTTGGAGGGGCCGCGGCGCCACCATGACGTCGGGATAGGTGTAAAGGTTTAAAGCCGGAATCCAGAGGCGCTGATCGGCGATAAAAATACTGTAGGGTTGACCTTTGAGGCTCATTCTCAGGGCGGCGTTTAAGATACTGGCAATTTCATTGTGTTCAGGGGTGCCGCCAGTCATGGGAATAATTTCTCCGTTAAGATACTCATGTCTTATTTCTGAATTTATCTCAAAATCAAGATACTCCTCTGGGGTGTAGCGTTTAATTTCTTCGGCTTGCGTGATCATGAGAGGTTCACCCCCAAGGTTTCTAGTTGTTGGTTGATCCAAGCGGTTGCGGCGCTTTCAATGGTTTAGCTCACCTATTTTTCTGTGAGATGGGCATCCTGCCCGTCCAAATTACAAAAGTGAGATGCTCCCAGCTAAAAATCAACCTCCTCCTCCAGCGCCGGAGAGCGCCGACGCCGGGGTCGGAAAAAGACCGGCAGAAGACTACCGACAATGAAACCGCCCCCCAGGGCGAAGCTGAGGAGAATCCCCACCGGCATTTGAACGGAGGAAAACACTAAAAACCGTAGGGAAACCGCCGTCACATTTTGGGCCGCCAAGATGGCCACGGCGCTGAAGGTTCCGGCCAAGAGCCAGGCGGCGAAAAATCGCGTTAATAGCCCCATGGGTCGAGTCTCCTAGGGTAGGGTCGGCTCCGGTTCATAGCCCGTTTCCGGGGCCAGGGGCGCCGAGGCGTCGGGAGCGACCTGGGGCGCCGGCTCCATCAAGGCCCGCCACTCCTGGACTAAATCCTGGGCGGCGCTGTAGGCGGCGCTTTCCCGAGGGATCAGACGGGCTAAACGAATGGCTTCAGAAAAGGCGGAAATACTGGCTTTTTCCTGGGCGATGGAGAGAAGTTGATAGCTCCAGGAATTAAGCGCCTGAATCCGCTGGGAACCCGCCTCCGTGTCGTAGGGAATCTGTCGCACTAGGCTAATCGCTTGGCTGAGGGCGTCGGCGCCGCGGCTGGCGGCCAGGGCGTAGGCTTGTTGGAGGTTCTTTTGAGATTGGATTTCCTGACGCCAGCCCCGGATTTTTCGCTGAGCTTCCCGGGATAGGGCCCGACCGCTCTGAATCTGTTGGGCGGCGCTGATGGCGGCGCTGTAGTTTTGGCTATTGGCCAGCGCCTGGGCTTGGTCCAGAATGGGCTGGTCTTCTTGTTTTTGCACCAGGGAACGCCATTCCTGAATTTCCTGGCGGGCTTCGTTGTACAGGGCCCGATTTTCGCCGATGGCCTTGGCTTGCTGAATGGCTTGCTCTAAATCCCCCACGGCGCCGGAGGCGGCCATTTCCCTTGCGCGGCTGAGGAGAGGACGGTCTTCGCTAATCTGCACCTGTTTGGTCCAGTTGGCGATATCCCGGCGGGCGTCTTGATAGCGGGGGTTATCGGGCGCGATTTGTTGGGCTTGGGCGATGGCGCTGTTGAGGTCGCCAATATTGCCGGAGGCGGCGGTGTCCCGAGCTTTAGCCAGTTGGCTCAGCGCCGTTTCCTCGGAGCGCCAGCCCTGGAGTAGGGTTTGGGCTAATTCATAGTGGGGGCGGGTCTGATCCGTGAAGCGCTCCAGAGAGGAGATGGCGGTTTGAATCCCCTCTAAACTTCCCAGTTGGGCCTCGCTCCCCGCGGTGGCCAGCAATTGCCAATCGTTCGCGTCTTCGGCGCCGAAGACGCCCTCCGGCAGGCGGGAAACCACTGTGTTTAAGGTCTGCCAATCCCGGTCGTCGATGAGGTCGTTAACGTAGCCCGTTAATTTTTCCTTGGCTTGGCTAATTAAATTTTGGGCTTCCTCGTAGGCGTAGCTCTGTTTGGGAATTTTCTGGCCTTCTTCAATGGCCTTGAGCCAGTTATCCAGACCGCCCCGGCGAAGAATGCGAAAGGCGGTGTTCAATTTGGCGCTTTCTTCCTGGGCGATTTGAATATTTTTAATGGCTTCGTCGTATTTGACGGTTTCCCAATAGCGGTTATCTAAATTCAGCAGGCGCACCGCGTTGCGGAAGGCGTCGTTCCAGCGGGTTTTCCGCAGATCCGCTTCCACTTCGGCGTAAATTTCTTCCCCCTTGGCCCAGGTTTCTTGCCATTGGGCGATGCGTTCTTCCACCACTTTGTAGGCTTCCACATGGTCGGGAATCCTGCGGGCGATAGCGATGGCGTCCTGGAGTTTGCCTTCCTGGTAGGTTTCCTCCGCTAGATCTAAAATATCTTCGGCCCAGTCCTCAATTTTGCGATTGGCCTCGGCGTAGAGGGGATGGGACGGCGAAAGACCGGCCACCAGTTTAATGGCTTGCAAAAGACTGTCCACGGTTTTCTCCTCCGCCGCCAACTGAGCGCAGTAGAGCCGCATGGACGCCGAAGCCACGGGCCAAAACATACGGGAGCACTGGGGACTCTTGGGCAGTTTCAGTAGTAACGTCGTCGCGCCAAAACCCACCCCGGTGGACGCCAGAATTAAGACCACCGCCCAAAATTGTAGGGGATAGCGTTCGGCTCGCTCCCGGAGGGAAAGCCAAACTCTCTGACCCAGACCCTGGGCCTTGCTTTTCAGGGGTCTGAGCGCCTTGACGGACGCCAGTTGGGGGGGCTGGATGCTCATGGTTTAGGAAGAAATACTCACACCGAGGATAATTTGTGACCTATCTTAACATTAGTTTTTCCTTCTGCCGGCGCCGTTGGTCGAGCCATTGCTGGAGAATGATCTGGGCGGCCTGTTGGTCGATGAGACCTTTGTTATAGGTGGAGAAGCGTTTTTGGGCCTTGAGTTGATGTTCGGCTTCCACCGACGTCAGGCGCTCGTCCACGTAGTCCACCGGCAGTTGAAGCGCCTCACCGAGGCGACGGCTAAATTTTTGCACCTGTTGCGCTTGGGCGCCGAGGCTTCCGTCTAGGCAATAGGGCAGACCCACCACGAGGATCTCAATCTCTCGTTCCGATACTAGGCGCCGAAAAAAAGCCGCGTCGTCCTCAAAACCGCCTCGGACTCGGGTGGTAATCCCCGCGGCGATTAACCCCGTTTGGTCGCATCCCGCCACGCCAATCCGGCGCCGACCCACGTCTAAACCTAGAGCTTTGACCCTTTCCATTTTTTCCCTCTCCGTCTTTAACTTAAAACCAGAAGTTGTTTACAAGCGGCCAACTCCCCGATTTAATCCTCCCTAGCCCCCCTTGGAAAGGGGGATTTAGGGGGATTTACCCAGAGAGCTAGGGATTTTTCAAGCGTCTTCACAGGAGTTAATTGTTTATCTGAAATCTTATTTGTCGTTAGGTTTAAGTCTTAAAATCGCCCGTTGAATTTGTTTTTTAAGATTGGCGTCCTGACGAGCCGCCTGGGTAATAGCGTTAAACACCTGAGACGTTAAGCCGCTCTGCTCGGCGATTCTTTTAGATTCGTTGCAAAAATTGACCGCTAGGGTTCGAGCCTCTCGGGATAGCCCGCGGAAGCTGTCTTTTTGATTGCAAATAATGGGAGGCGGCGCTTTCCCTAAAACACTTTGGAGCTTATCGTAGGTTATTTTTCTTGAGGCTTCGATGGCGACGACGGCTTGGGCGTATTGCTTAATTTGGGTGTCGGAAAAACTTTGGGAATAGGCGAAATGACTGAAGAAAAGAGCGGGGGGACGGAGACTCGCTTGTGGGATAAGCCCGCCGCAAATCCCCAGAAGCGCCAGGGAATTGACTAAAAAAAACCGACTCAGAACTCGGTTCAAGTCGTGAAAGGGACGGGAGCAAGTAATCATGCACGTCTGGTCGCTCGGGGTGGTAAGCTGGCGAAATCTGGGTAAAGGTCTCTTAACAGTGTTTGAATTATTTTAGGGGCTATAAGTTCCTGTCGTCGTCAGGGGCCGGAGCCTTGATCCCCCCTCCTAGAATAGCCGTTAACCGCTTTTGTTCCTCGATGAATTTTCCCCTTGACAGCGCCGAGACGGCGCCCTTTGCCCATCTTTCTGTCCTCGGCGCCGAAATGGCGGCGGGACTGTGCCTAGAATCTGGGGGAACCTACCTAGACGCTACGGCGGGGGGCGGGGGTCATAGTTTAGCTCTGCTGAGCGCCAATCCCGAGATTAAGCTGATTCTGGTGGATCGGGATCCCCAGGCGCTGGCCGCGGCCCGGGAACGTCTAGCGCCGTTTTTGGAGCGGATCCAGTTTTGGGGGGGCAACTTTGCCGATTTTCCGGGGACTCCCCAGAGTTTAGCCGGAATTATCGCCGATTTGGGGGTGAGTTCCCCCCAACTCGACCAACCGGAGCGGGGCTTTAGTTTTCGTCATTCGGCGCCGCTAGATATGCGGATGGACCCCCGGCAGGCGCTGACGGCGGCGGAGATTGTTAACCATGACAGCGAAGCGGATCTAGCCCGGATTTTCTGGGAGTACGGCGAAGAGCGCCTCTCCCGGCGCCTGGCCCGCCGGATTGTGGAGCGCCGACCGTTGCAAACCACCGCGGAGTTGGCCGACGTCGTCGCCGGCGCCGTCCCCCCCAAGTACCGCTACGGTCGCATCCATCCCGCCACCCGCGTTTTTCAGGCGCTCCGCATCGCTGTGAACGACGAATTGGGTTCCTTGACCCGCTTTTTAGAGCAGGCGCCCCATTGGCTCCAACCCGGCGGACGCATTGGGATTATTAGTTTTCATAGTCTCGAAGACCGATTAGTTAAACATCGCTTCCGGGAACATCCCCAGCTTAAAGTTCTCACCAAAAAACCGATCCTCGCCGGCGCCGAGGAATTAGCCGCCAATCCCCGGGCCCGCTCCGCTAAACTGCGCTGGGCGGAGCGTTTGCCTTAAAGCCCCAGTTTTTCTAAAACTCGATCCACCGGGGTCACATGGCGATCCAACCCCACAGCCTCCGGCTCGATGTCCAGCGCCAGGGCCACCAGTTGGGGCAGATGGAGCACCGGCAGAGCCAGCTCAATCCCTAAAGCCCGGCTAATTTCCGGCTGGCGGGAGTCCAGTTGCAGATGGCAAAGGGGACAGGGGGTGACTAAACAATCGGCGCCGGCGGCGACGGCGTCCTGGAGATGGCGCCCAGCCATCTGGAAGGATTGGGGGGTTCCGTAGCTGGAGATGGGCCAACCGCAACATTGGACGCGACCGTCGTAATAAATCGCGTTAGCGCCGACTAAACGGAAGATATTTTCTAAAGATTGGGGATTGCGGGGATTGTCTTCGGGAATTTGCTCCTGGGCCCGCAGGAGGTAACAGCCGTAGAAGGCGGCGCAATTGAGACCCGTTAGAGGTTTGACTATTTTTTGGGCTAGGGTTTCTAAACCATAATCTTGGACTAAGGCCCAGAGGAGATGGGTGACCCGGCTGGTTCCCCGGTAGGGGGAGCAGTTTTCTTTTTGCAGGTAGTCGTTCACCTGCTCTAGGTAAGCCGGGTCGTTGTTTTGGGCGTCCTTCAGGCGCTCGTCCGCGTGACCGATCACCCCCTGACAGGTACTACAGTGAGTCAGGAGGGGTAAATTCAATTCCTCCGCCAGGGCGATATTGCGGGCGTTAACGGTGTCCTCCAGCAGTTGGGAGGTTTCCTTAAAAGTGCCGGAGCCGCAACAGCTCGCTTTTTTCAACTCCACCAGTTCAATCCCCAGCGCCTGGGCCAGGGTGGTGGTGGCAAGGTGAAGCTCGCGACAGGCGCCCTGGGCGACACAGCCAGGGAAATAGGCGTATTGAAGAGAGGGAGTCATGGCGAAAAAACGAGGAGGACTCCCTTCATATTAGGACTGGAATCGAATCTTTCCCTCTTGAGATAAGGAACCGGAAACTGGAGAGATTGAGTGAGCCGTAGTTATTCTTTTAGCAGGACACTATCACTCCCCCTCTCGGGAGGGGGCTGGGGGGCGGGTTCTAATCCTGAGCGTTAACCCACCCCTAACCCCTCCAAGGAGGGGAACCGGAAACTGTAGAATTGAGGATTCTTAAGATAATGTTATCCTCCTCCATGGCCGCCGATTCTCCCCAACATCAAGCCGTCCGCTCCCTCTACAACGCCTATCCTTTTCCCCCGGAACCGCTCCTCTCGGAGCCGCCGCCGGGCTATAACTGGCGCTGGCAGTGGAGCGCCGTCCATAACTTTTGCAAAGGAACCCAGGCGCCGAGCCAACGGATTCGCATTTTAGACGCGGGTTGCGGGACGGGGGTGGGAACGGAATATCTGGCCCACTTGAACCCGGAGGCGGAGATTACCGCCATTGACCTCAGCGACGGCGCCCTGACGGTGGCCCGGGAGCGCCTAGACCGTTCCGGGGTTTGGCGGGAGGGGGTGACGTTGCAGGCGTTAAACCTAGAGCGAGCCGAGACGTTACCGGGAGAGTTTGACTATATTAACTGCGTCGGCGTTCTCCACCATCTCCCCGACCCCCAAGCCGGGATTCAAGCGCTGGCCAAGAAATTAAAGCCGGGGGGACTGTTTCATGTTTTTGTTTACGCCGAGTTGGGGCGCTGGGAAATCCAGTTAGTTCAAAAAGCGATTAACCTGCTTCAGGGGGAAAACCGGGGGGACTTCCGGGACGGCGTGGCGGTGGGGCGGGAAATTTTCGCCACTTTGCCGCCTGACAATCGGCTGGCGCGACGGGAGCGGGAGCGTTGGTCTTTGGAAAATCACCGGGACGAGTCCTTTGCCGATATGTATGTCCATCCCCAGGAAACGGACTATAACATTGACACGCTTTTTGAATTGATCGACGCCTCCGGGCTGGAGTTTATCGGCTTTTCTAACCCCGATTACTGGCGTCTAGAGCGGGTGTTGGGATCTTCCCCCTTACTGATGGAACGGGCGGCGGCGCTGTCTCCCCTAGCTCAGTATCGACTGATTGAACTCCTAGACCCGGAAATTACCCACTACGAGTTTTTCCTGACCAAACCCCCCTACCAACGGGAAACCTGGGAAGACGACGAGGCTTTGCTCCAGGCCGGCGCCGAGCGCCATCCCTGTCTGACGGGTTGGCCCAGCCGCAGTTTATTTGACTACAACTATACTCCTATCGAATTAACCCCGGAGGAGTTCCAGTTTCTCCAACTCTGCGACGCCCAACCCGGCGCCACCGTCGCGGCGCTGAGTCGCCAAGCGCCGCTTAACCTCGACCAAATCCGTCAACTCCAGCGCCGGCAATTGCTCATTCTGAGTCCCAAGAAATAAAGGGGGATTTTGAGCGCCCATCCCTTAAAATCAGGTAAGGTCAGGGAACCTGTCTTTTTTTTAAACAAGCGCCTGATCTGAATCACACTGGAGTTCTGTCAAGACCTATGACTGGAAACGTACTGGAGCCGCGACCCAAGGGCCTATTGGTCTTAATTTTGCCCCTGGCGGTGGTTATGGTGTTGGTTTATAAAGCCTGGCGCTTGATTCTGCTCGTTACGGTTCTGGTCGGCGCTTATTTAATGTGGGACGCTTACCAGTGGCGCCAAAAGTGCGTTCAAATCGACCCCGCCTTTAATCAACTGCTCCAAACGAACCAAGGCGTAGTCACCCAGGCGGATTTAATCACCGCCAACATCGCCAAAGGCTCCGCCGCTCGGCGCTATCTCCGGGACAAAGCCGAAGAATACGGCGCTTATCAACGGCAGATTCAAGGCGCGACCGCCTACTATTTCCTCACCGCCTCCACCCTCGGCGCCATTTTTGACGAGAGCGAGCCGGAAGCCCCGGCCCTAAGCGCCAGTCCGGCGCCGGTGGTGGAACTGCCCGCCCCCCCGCCCCCCTCGGTAGAAGCGCCAGCGCCGACGAGTTCCTTCGCCCAACTGCTAGAGCTGAAAAAAGAAGAGCCGCCAGAACCCCCCGCCCCCGTTTCGGCGCCGGTAGCCGAACCCGCCGCGACCGCGCCGAGCCAAACCCTGATTCAGTCGGAGTTGGCCAAGCGCCTAGACACCACTTCCAGCACCATCGCCCGCCGCAAGGAAGGGGAAGATTTCCCAGAGTGGAGCCAGAGCAAAGACCCCGAGGGGTTAGCCTGGCGCTATGATCCAGAGAGCAAGTTATTTATGACGGTCTAAATAGGGGTTTGCTCTTTTCCCGCGGCGAAAAACGGCTGACTCCCCCGGAACCATGTCTGAAAAAATTCAAAAAATTCTGTCCCAATGGGGGCTGGCCTCTCGGCGCGAGGCCGAAAGTTGGATTGAGGCGGGACGAGTCACCCTCAACGGCAAAGTGGCGCGGATTGGAGACCGGGCCGATCCCCAGCGGGATCGATTGGCGGTGGACGGCAAAGCGCTACAGACGAAAGAGCGCCCCGAGTTATTCTATTTTCTCTTGAACAAACCTAAAGGCGTCCTCTGCACCTGCGACGATCCCCAGGGGCGCCAAACTGTGCTGGATCTCCTCGCGCCGGAACTGCGGCGGGGTCGGGGAATTCATCCGGTGGGGCGCCTAGACCGCAACTCCAGCGGCGCTTTGCTTTTAACCAACGACGGCGAACTGACCCTCCGATTGACCCATCCCCGTTATCACTTACCCAAAACCTACGACGTCTGGCTCCGGGGCCATCCCGAGGAGCGAGATCTCGTCCAATGGAGCGAAGGGATGATGCTGGACGGGGAAAAAACGCTACCCGCTCAGTTGGAAGTGATTGACGTCACCCGAGACCAGACTCGCCTTTTGGTCACCCTAACGGAAGGGCGCAATCGGCAAATTCGGCGCTTGGCGGAGCAGTTGGGGCTGGAAGTGACGAAGCTCCACCGTCGCGGCATCGGCGACTTGACCCTAGGGGGCGGGCGGGAACCCCTACGCTTTGGCCAATATCGGCCGCTCCGGCCAGGGGAATTGCGCTATCTGCGGGAGCGGACGGGTTTAACGGCGGCGCTCCCGCCGCCGCGCCGGACGAGGGGGCGTTGACGATCTCTAGGTTCGAGAAACGACGAAAATCCAGAATTTCGACGAATGCAAGCTGATTTTCCTAACGCTCAATAATAGAGCGGTATTCACCGTTTTGAAGGATGTCGCGCGCCGCTCCTTTTTAAGCGAGACCCAGTTTCGCCCCCCCAATACGGCGCTGGTCGGCGCTGTATCATTATCAAGACTGGCAAACGCGGTTCAGCAAACACCATGAACATTGAGCACTTCGGCCCGACCCAGTTGGTCATCCTGCAACCGACGCCCTTTTGTAATCTCGACTGCGATTACTGCTATCTGCCGGATCGCCAACTGCGGAAAAAGATGGATTTGGCGCTGTTGGAACCTATCTGTCGGGCGCTGTTTACCAGTCCCTTTACCCGCTCGGACTTTAGCTTTTGTTGGCATGCGGGGGAACCTCTAGCGGCGGGGGTAGAGTTTTACCGCCAAGCTTTTGCGTTAATTGAACGGTGGAGCGAAAAATATAGCGTTAATCCGGTTAAATTTAATCATTCTTTCCAAACCAACGGCTTGTTGATTAACCAAGCTTGGTGCGAATTGTTTCAAGAATATCCCGTCCATGTGGGGGTTAGTTTAGACGGACCGGCCTTTCTCCACGACGCCCACCGCTTGACCCCCAAGGGTTTAGGCAGTCACGCCGGAACAATGAAGGGAATTGAATTTCTACAAAAAAATCAAGTTCCCCACAATATTATCGCCGTCTTAACTCAGGATTCCCTCGATTACCCCGAGGAAATTTTTAACTTTTTCCTAGACCATAACCTCCGGGACGTGGGCTTTAACATGGAGGAAACCGAGGGGGTCAATCAAACCTCCTCCCTAGAGCGCCGGGGAACGTTAGAGAAATATCGAGTTTTTATCGAGCGCCTGTGGGAATTGACCAGCCAAAGCGAAGTGGAGTTTCGGGTGCGGGAATTTGAATGTCTGTGTAATTTAATCTACACCGGCGAGCGCCTAGAAAATACGGATATGAACCATCCCTTCGCCATTGTCAGTATTGATTATCAAGGGAATTTTTCCACCTTTGACCCAGAATTATTAGGAGTAAAAACGCCCCCCTACGGCGATTTTATCTTTGGCAATGTCTTAACGGATAGTTTCGAGTCTGTTTGCCAAACGGAGAAATTTTTAACCATTTACCAAGACATGCAAAACGGGGTGGAGAAATGCCGCCAGAGTTGCGAGTATTTCGGCGTCTGCGGCGGCGGCGCCGGCAGTAATAAATTTTGGGAAAACGGCACCTTCAACTCCGCGGAAACCCTGGCCTGTCAACTGCGGATCAAAACCATTACCGACGCGGTGGTAACGGCGCTGGAGCGGGCGAATCCGGTCTGAGGGGAATCTGGAGGGTAAAACAACTCCCCTGACCCGGTTGGGAGAAGCAGGTAATGTCGCCGCCGTGGAGTCGGGCTAATTTCCGAGACAGCGCCAAGCCCAGACCCGTGCCCTTTTCGCGACGGTTGAGGCTGTGGGGAATCTGCCGGAAGGGTTGAAAGAGTTGGTTTTGATCCTGGGGGGAAATGCCGACGCCCGTGTCTTGCACCGCGAAATAAAGGGTCTGCTCCCGGACGTAAACCGCTAGGGTCACCGCGCCGGTTTCGGTGAATTTGACAGCGTTGCTGAGGAGATTAATTAAAATTTGTTTCAGGCGCTTTTGGTCTCCCCAACAAAGACCCGCTTCCGGCGCTAGGCTGAGATCTAGAGCTAGACCCTTGCTTTTAGCCTTTTCTTTAAACAAAAAAATCACCGCTAAACATAAATCCTCCACCGCCACCCATTCGCAAAAGAGTTCTTCTTGTTGAGCCGAAAGTTTCGACCAGTCTAGGACGTCGTTGACCAAAGAGAGGAGATAATCCCCGGAACTGGCGATGCCCTGCACATATTGCTGTTGTTTGGGATTTAACGGCCCGTAGAGTTCGTCCTTCAACATGCGAGCAAAACCGATAATGGCCGAAAGCGGCGCTCGCAGTTCGTGATGAAGATAGGACAAGTCTAAGCCTTCTTCGGCGCCGGGGATTAACTGAGCGTGGCGACTGCCGTAAAGCTCCGCCACCATTCCCACTTGGCTTAACAGCGCCGGCGTCCAGACAAAATCCGACCGACGGGGGCAGAGCGCTAGACCGCCTTGGTCGGCGCCGGGAATGGGAGAAAAGAGCGCCCAGGTGACGGGAGAGCGAGACTTACCCCAGGGCGGCGCCAGAATTAAGCGATAGGGGCCCGGGCTGGGGGTTTCCTCCGTCTGGGCGAGAACCGCGGCGGCGATGGGGGCGGGCAAGGGCCGGGGATAGCTTTCCAGAAAGCGATTTTCCCGGAGTTCCCAAAAAGCGCCGTTGAGGGGACAGGGAACGAGCCGGGCGACGAGGTTGAGGATTTGCTCTTGCAGACTGCGGAGTTCCTGAGGGGGAGGCGATGTCATAGTGGAGGATTGGGAATCCGATTAACCAACGGGAAAATGCGCTTCTCCCAATAAGCAATCCCGTCGAGCGCCGGTGACCTGGGGCAGATTTCCCGGAAAATTATCATACTGGCGCCAGTAGGCCAAAACAGCGAAGGCGATGGCTTCTTTAAAGTCGCTACTGAGTCCTAGGCTATCAGTATCGCAGAGAATAACGTCCTCTCCTAGACTAATTTTTAGGCGCTCCCGGAGGTAAAGATTATGAACGCCGCCGCCGCAGAGCGCCACCCGGTCGGGCGGTTGGGGCAAAAAGCGCCGGTAACTCTCCGCCACGGACAGCGCCGTTAATTCCGTGAGAGTCGCTAGGAAATCCGCTTCCCCCAGACCGTAGGACTGGGCTTCCGCCCAACACTGGGTCAGATAGACTTCCCCAAAGAGTTCCCGCCCTGTGGATTTGGGGGGCGGCGCCTGGAAGAAAGCCTGCTGGAGCCAGGTTTGCGCCAACTCAACACAGATTTTCCCTTGAGCCGCCCATTGACCGGCAGGATCAAAGGTCTGTTGTCCCTGGGTAAATTTTTGGACGGCTAAATCGATCAGCACGTTCCCCGGCCCCGTGTCCCAGCCCACAATCCGGCGCTCCCAATCCGGCTCCCGGCGCGGCGGCAGGTAGGCGACATTGCCGATGCCCCCTAAATTTTGGACACAGCGCCGCTCTTCGGGATGACTGAGCAGACAGGCGTCGATCTTGGGCACCAACGGCGCGCCCTGGCCGCCCGCGGCCATGTCTCCGCGGCGAAAGTTGGTCACCGTCGTTAGCCCCGTTAAGGCGGCGATCACTTCCCCCCGCCCCAATTGCCAGGTGTAGCCCAGGGGCGCCTGGGGAGTGGGGGGACGGTGAAAAATCGTCTGACCGTGGGAGCCGATCAACTCCGCCGGGGGTTGACCCCGTTGAATTTCTTGAGCCGCCCAAGCGAATTGCGCCGCCACCGCGTCGTCCAGCCGGGCCAGTTCCTCCGCCGTCGCCACGGCGCCGTCGCAAAGTTCCCGAATTTCCTCCCGCAGTTCCGGGGGGTAGGGATAGGTGGCGCCGGCTAGCAGTTTGAGGTCAAGGTCGAGTCCAGAGCCGTTAATCTCCGCTAAGCAGGCGTCGACGCCGTCGATGGAGGTGCCGCTCATTAAGCCGATACAGTACATTTTGTCCAGAATCAGTAGGATATGTTAGGGATTATTGAAAGATTAACCTTCCGGTGTTACCCCCTCTAACAAGCTACCGTGTACACATAACTAAAATAATTTCTGAAATGCCATCAAGAACCCCTCCCTAGCCCTCCCCTTGCCAAGGGGAGGGAACAAAGATTTCTGGTTCTCCCCCTTACCAAGGGGAAGTTAGAGGGGGTTTTGAAACTTATACACCGTAGCCTTTAACAAGGGGGGAATCGGTTTTAAAGTCCCCCTTACAAAGGGGAATTTAGGGGGATTCCGGCAGAAAGCGAGTCGCCAGAGGAGTGTGTTAAGCGTAGCCGAGGCGCTACGCTATCGCCTCGTCCCCTTTACAAAGACCGGCGCCTGGGGTTTGATAGAAAAGATTATCTATTCTTGACTGCCTCTAGAGGTTAGCCCCCGTGACCCCCAAAAGTGGTGTTTTTCTCCTGATTTCCTGCATTTCCGCCATCGCCGCCGTGGGGTGCGTTTTTGAACTGTCTTCCGGGGAGCCGGAACTGGGGGGAACCTTGACCACCGCTATCCTCCTGGGCAGTATTCCCCTGACCGGTCTTTTATTTTGGGCCGCCGTCCAGGACACTCGCGCCAAGATGAAGTAACCGGAGCGCCGGCTTAAAACACCCCTAGACCACGCCTAATCCTTCATGTCCGCTTCCCCCCAACCCGCCCATTCCAGCCTCGAAGAACTCCGCGCCGCCCGGTTAGAGAAGGCCCAACAGTTGAAAGATCTGGGGCTTAATCCCTACGCCTACCGCTGGGAAAGCAGTCACACCTGCGCCCAACTGCAAGCCGATTATGCCCATCTAGCGCCGGGGGAAGAGGTTGAAGTTCAAGTGGCGGTGGCGGGTCGGGTCATGGCCCGGCGGATTATGGGCAAATTGGCCTTTTTTAGTCTTCAGGACGAAACCGGAACGATTCAGCTTTATTTGGATAAAAAGCGCCTAGGGGAAGGGGCGGAGGGACAAAATCCCTTTACCATTTTGACCAAACTCACCGATAGCGGCGATATTTTAGGCGCCAAAGGAACCCTGAAACGGACAGAAAAGGGAGAACTTTCCGTTTATGTCCAGGATTACGCCGTTTTAACCAAATCCCTCCTGCCCCTGCCGGACAAGTGGCATGGTCTCACTGATACCGAAAAACGTTACCGCCAGCGTTACGTCGATCTGATTGTTAATCCCGAAGTCCGGGAGACCTTCCGGCGCCGGGCCTTAATCACGGCGGCGCTCCGGCGCTATCTGGAAGACCGGGGCTTTATTGAAATTGAAACACCTGTTTTGCAAGCGGAACCCGGCGGCGCCGAAGCCCGACCCTTTATTACCCACCACAACACCCTAGAGCAGGATTTTTACCTCCGCATCGCCACGGAATTGCACCTCAAGCGCCTGATGGTGGGGGGCTTTGAAAAGGTCTTTGAACTGGGGCGTATTTTTCGCAACGAAGGCGTCTCGACCCGCCATAACCCGGAATTTACCTCCATCGAGGTTTATCAAGCCTACGCCGATTACTTCGACATGATGGATCTGACGGAGGCGCTGGTGGTCGCGGCGGCCCAGTCGGCGCTGGGAACCCTGAAAATTACTTACCAAGATCAAGCCATCGACCTGACTCCCCCCTGGCGGCGCCTGACCATGAAGGAAGCGGTTTTGGAAGAGACCGGGTTAGATGTTTACGCCTTTGCGGACTTAAAAACGGCGCTGGACGCGGTTAAAGAAGCGGGACTAACGGCGCCGGAGGATTGCCCCAGCCTCGGGCATTTGCTGAACGAACTCTTTGAGCAGACAGTGGAGCAGACCCTGATTCAACCCACCTTTATCCTCGATTTTCCAGTGGAAATTTCCCCCCTGGCGAAACCCCACCGCAGTCAACCGGGCTTGGTGGAGCGCTTTGAACTGTTCGTCGTCGGGCGGGAGTTGGCCAATAGTTTTTCGGAATTAACCGATCCCGTGGATCAGCGCCGGCGCCTAGAGTTGCAGGCCGCTAAAAAAGAAGCCGGAGATCTGGAAGCCCACAGCGTTGACGAGGATTTTCTCACGGCGCTGGAATACGGAATGCCCCCCGCCGGGGGTCTCGGTATCGGCGTTGACCGCTTGGTCATGCTACTCACCGACGCGGCCAGTATCCGGGACGTCATCGCCTTCCCCTTGCTCAAAAGTCAGGCGCCGAAGGATGAGGGTTAAACCAACCGCGCCCGTTGCCAGTCTTGTCCAGGAGGCTGGGGGAAGTTAACCCCCTAGTTTTTGCCGGATTTTGGCGCCCAGCGCCGCCAGTTTTAAGCCCCAAAGACGCCGAGGCGTTAAGGGAGCTAACAGCGTTTGGCAGTGAGGGAGCGCGTCCCAAAAGCGATTCAGTTCCGGCAGAATCACCCCCAGACGGCGAATAATGTTGTCTCGTCGGTATTCCGCCAACGCTTCCGGCGCGAGTAAGAGGGGGTTAGGGGTCTTTAAGGCGGCTAAAATTCGCTCCCGGTCAAACTCCAGGGCGTAACCGGCGATTTTATAGCTATTAAAGCCCGGATCGAGGTAGTCCCCCAAACCGCCGTTGAGGCTGGAGAACACTTGACAGCCGCAAGCCAGCGCCTCCAACGGTTGCAGACCAAAGCCTTCGCTCACGCCTTGCAGGGCCCAATACTCCGCCGAGTCGTAGAGATAGATCTTGGCCTGGTTAAAGAGAGCGGCTAAATCCTCCACATAGCCGGAAACCGCCTCCACCTTCAATCCTTGGCGCCGTAAATCGGGGATGAGTTGGGTTAAGAGATAACGAGAAGACTTGCGGGCTTGGATTAAAACGTCAATCTCTCGGCGCTGTCGGGTATTGGTAAACTCTGGCGAAATTTCGTTGGGACAGTAGTAAAGCAAAGAGTGGGGCGCCTGTTGGCCCCAGTAGGCCAAAGTGTTGCGACTGACGGTCAAGATGGGAACCGAAGGCGGAAGCCTAAAGCCGTAACCGGCGCTGTGGGCGTGGTAGAGCAGGGGATAGGAAGCCAAGCGCCGGGCTAATTGGGGGACGTCGAAGCCCCAACTGAGGACAAAGGCGCAATTTTCGGGGACGCCCTGGGCTAACAGATCCGTGAGAAAGAGCGTTTCCGGCTCTCTCTGCCGGTAGGTAACGACCTCCGCGGGGCAAACTTCTTGGGTTAACTTAAACGCCTTAAGCTCGGCGAACAGCCCGCCGCATCGGAACTTCCCCCCCAAGCCGGGGAGTAGAAAATACAGTTTTCGCATGGGTTAGGGATCAATAAAGCGCCCATAAAATTGCCCCGTCATAAGCGACGAGGCAAATAAAGGAGGGTTAAGACTGTCAGGGGAAGAATCCCCTTAAAGGGCCGAGTCTACCAGAGGCCGCGAACCGGGCCGCTGGGAGCGGGGGCGGGAGCCACGGGCGCGGGCGCGGAGCGTTCCACGGGGGGCAGACCCACGGGAGCGGAAGGCTCAAAGTCGATGGCGGCGCTTTCGACCGCGGCCACTTCTTTATAGTTGATGCGGGTAATCCAGCGGGGGAATGCGGTGGAGATGATCGAGGGAATATAGTCTTTCTCGATCAGTTCCCAGCCTTCAAAAGCGCCGTCGCTACCGAAGGAGGGACGCATGATGACGTCGTCGCCAGGCTCGGCGGCGCCTTCAATATTGATGCTGGTCATTTTTCGATCGCCATTGGCGTCCATCCGCACGAAACCGGGGAAGGAGGCGTAGGGAAGAAATTGCACCGAGAGAATATTGCCCACTTTGCCCCGGACGCGGCCGATGGCGTAGTTGCTCAAAACCAGTTGGTTTTGTTTCTTGTAGGTTTGGTGCCCGCCAAGTTGACTGAGGAGGATTTCGCCTTGAGCAGGAACGGGTTTGGCCTGGGCCGGCAGAATGGAGGCGCCCAGAGCGGCCACCGCTAAGAGAACGCCGGTAAGGGTTTTGGCAGATTTAAGTAACACGATAACCTCGCTTGTATTCGGACAAAAATTAGATCCTAGACGCTAGAAGTATAGTATAGTTCCCAGATTTCGGTAAAGATTTCCGGGCGGCGTCCCCAATCGTTAACGGAGTTAACTGCCAGGGACGGTGGTGAGACGTTAAAGAGGATTACTATTAGAGTTAAACACCCCTCATTATATCGATAGACTCCAATTCTGCACCCCCGCTAGGTAAGAGATTCTGGGTTGGGGGGGTCTGGGGGTCTGATTCCGGGGCGGGTTCCATGACCGTCGGCTCTGGAGAGAGAGTCGTCGGAATGTCTGGAGCAAGCGGCGTTTCAGCGGAAACAGGCTCTGGATCTTCTAAGGTCGTCTCCGCCTCTGGAGTCGGTTCCGCCGTCGTTTCGGGAGCCTCCGGCGCCGGGGGAACAACGGGAGCGGGCAAGGCGTTGGGGTTAAGTTGAATGTCCGGCGCCACGAGCGCTTTGAGTTCCTCCGCGGTCAATTCGCCCCGAACCAGTCGGGACAGGCCGTCTTGCCCCTCGGGTTGGTAATCGATGACCCGGACGGTGTTGTTAAAGGCGTTGGCGATTAAATTGCCCCCCTCGTCGATGAACTCCAGCTTGACCCAGTTGCTTCCCGGCTGAAATCCCTTCAGGTAAACCGGTTGCCAGCGGTCGAGTAAAAAACTTTGGTCGTTAATGGTGACCCGAATCCGCCAGTCTTTCCCCCGACTCTGGGCGACGGGATGGAGGGGCGCCCCCGCTAGGTAAAAGTCCAGCAAAATCGGCTCGGCGCCGTAGCTCCCCTTGGGTCGGCTATAGGTCAGGAGGGGTTGCCGGGGATCGGGATGGTTATTCTCCGAGGGGGTGAAGACGTGGAAGGTCGTCTGGGCGTAGGCGCCGTCATTTTTAAAACTTTCGTGCCAAGGGCGCACGGGGAAAGCCCGTAGGGTGTGGGTGCCCGGCGCTAAGTCCTTGAGCGTTATCGGTTGGGAGAGGTCGAAGATTGCCCGGTAGGGTTCGTTATCCAAAATTAAATGGACGTGGGGCCCCAGGCCTAAGTCAGGATTTTCAAACAAAGGCAAGTCCTGAACCTGTAATTGGACTTTAATTTCCGTTTGCTTGAGCGTTTCCTCGGCTTTAGGGCTGAGGATTTTAACTTGCGGTTGATAACTATCGTAAGCTCCCTGAAGCGCCGTAACGGCCGCGGGCGGCGCCGTTTCCTGGAAGGTTCCGGCGCTTTTCGGCCCGTTGGGGGACGTTAACAGCGGCGGAATTTGAACCGCCCAAGCCGGCGGAGCGCCGATTAACAGCAGACAACCGAGAAACAGGGCCAACGCCTTGAGGGGCCAGAGGGTAAAAACAGCGGTTGGGGGACGGTGTAGAGGTTCCGGCTTCATGGTGTTCCAATTAAGACGCTCGCTTTTAAAACTATATCTTTAGAGCGCCGGGGACCGCGCGCCTTCCCTTTTTGGAGGTAAAGCGCCGAATTTTTGGGTTCAGCGGCGCCCTAGGTTCCCCGCCAGAACAACCAGAGGACAAAAAAGGCGGAGACGACTAACTGCAAGGCCATGACCGGCAGGCCGTACTGTAAAAAGCGATGGAAGGAAATGGGGCGCCCGTGTTGTTCCGCGATGCCCGCGGCCACGATATTAGAAGACGCGCCCACTAGCGTGCCGTTGCCCCCCACCGTGGCGCCGAACATCATGGCGTAAAAGAGGGGCAAGACTTCCGGGGGAAATTGCCCGGCAAAATCGGGACTGAGAACTTCCGGGCTGGCGAGGCCAATATTGACCACATATTGTTTCAACAGAGGCACCATGGCCACGACTAGGGGAATATTGGGAATAACGCTGGAGAGGAGACCGACAAAGAAAACTAACAAAATAGCGCCGAGGGCGATATTTTTACCCACCACAATGGCGAGGAGTTGGGCGAGATAAGCGGTGACCCCGGTTTTCTCCAGAGCGCCGATAATCACAAAAGTGGACATAAAAAAGATCAGCGTGCTCCAGTCCACGTCTTTTAAAATATTATTCACCGTGTCGATTTTACTTTGATGGGCGAGAAGTAACGCTAAACCGGCGCCTAAAAGCGCCACCGCGGCGGGAGGGATGGGGATGGGCAAGGTTTCCCCAATGACAAAAAAAAGAAGCACAAAGGCGACAATAACCCCGCCTAAAGTTAAGACCTTGGGATGGTTAATTTTGGGGTGGGACAACTCTTCTAAATGGGTGAATCGACGGTTCCAAATCGTCCGAAAGAGGAACGGCGCGACGACTAAGATAGAAATAACCGCCAGAACGCCGCCAAAACTCAGTTTGAATAGATAGTCGTTGAAGCTAATATTAATCGCGCTACCGACAATAAAGGTGGCGGGATCTCCCACGAGGGTTAACAAACCGGCGCTGTTAGCCACAAAGACCATTAGGATTAAGAGCGGCACAAAATCGACGCCGATTTCTTCGGCGATGGGGGGAATTAACGGCGCCAGTAGCATGACCGTGGTGGCGTTGGGCAACACGGCGCAAATCGGGGTCGTAATGGCGATAACGCCTAAAACTAAGAGCTTGCCGCTCCCCTTGGCCAGGAGAACCATTTGGGTGGCGAGATAGTCAAAAATTTTTGTCGGCTCAAAGGCCCGCACCAAAACCATAACCCCAAAAAAGAGCGCCAAGGTGGCGTAGCTCTGACTGATATAGTTCACGCCTTCCTTGAGGGTAATGACATGGGTAAAAACAAGGATTAACGCGCCGAGAAAGGCCGCGACTGTCAGATGAATTTTCTCCGACATAATCAGGGCGATGACGCCGATAAAGGTGGCGAGAGAAATTAGCGCCGGAAAATTAGTAACCATAGTCGTTCTCAGCGGTCCTTGAGCTTAGAAGGGTAGGCGGAAAACCCGCTGATCACAGGAGAAAAGCGGGCGGGGTTATTAGGTTGGGCGAATCTATCCTGTCGTCGAGGGTTCAAGACAGGACGAATTAGACCAGCTACGGTCAAGGATACTGACGGAATAAAGTCGTTAAAAACTTGTATTCTTCAGTCTCCTCTCTACGCCTACGGGGTTAGCTGACGGGCTAGGACAGAGAGATGTCCTCCTAGAGAAACCTCGGTTTTTTGACGGACGAGGTTGGCGGTCTAGGCGCGCCCCTTGAGTTGGTTCCCCCGCTCTAAATCGCGGCGATTTAGACTCGGCTGACTCGGGAAGGTCGGCGCTCGCGGGAGTGTTCAGTCTCCCTGGAGGGACGTTTCCCTTGGGTTTTTATTATAGCGGCGCTTTTCGGCGGAAACGGTATTGCTGAAAACCTTGGCTTAAGACTTTACGGGGCTAGATCCGCTCTAAAATAGGGCTGAAAAAGCCGGCGCTGTCTTTTAATCACTTACCTGACGAGGGGGCAAACCTTTGCCATCATCCATACACTCAGGCGCTATCTTATGACTCTTTCTCAAATCGAAGCGGTGGACGCCGTCATTGTCGGCGGCGGTATCGCCGGTATCGCCATCGCCGAATATCTCGCCCGTCACACTTCCCTGCGCCTCCGGGTCTTGGAGCAAGCGCCGCGGTTGGGTTTGGGGGCTTCCGGCAAGTTGGAGGGCTGGTTCCATACCGGGGGGCTGTACTCCGGTCAGGACGACGGCCAGACCTTTATGAACTGCGTCAATAGTTTAGAGGATTTACTCAATCACTACGCCCCCCACTTCGGCGCTCGCTGTAATTTTCGCCTTCAGGAAACGGCGCCGGCGGTCTGGGAACCCCAAATTTTCTCCAGCGCCGACGGTTGGTTCAACCCCAATCCGGTTTATTTGATCCATCCCCAATCCCACTGCCCCGAACTGAGCCGCTCCGGCCTCCAGGGAGACCGGGTGCAAATGGAATTGCAACGCCAACGGGTCTTCCGGCGCTTAGAAGCGGCCTACGGCGGCCGACACAATTGGTCGCGGGGGGAGACGTGTCTGGCGCCGACCTACGCCCAAGTGGAACAAGACATGGGATTACCCCCGGTCTCGTTACTGGCGGAAAATTTAGCCTTGCAAGACTACTGCCGGCGCTTTGACCAGTCCTTTCAACAGCCCCCCAGCGATTACGCCTTTCTCCGTTGCCGAGACGCGGCCATGGACACCTACGCCATCCTGCGGGATCTAACCGCCAGCGCGCTGAGTGAAGGAGTCGAATTTGAAACCGGCGTTACCCTAGAAAAGATGAACGGCGACCGCTACGGCCCCGTGCGGCTCAAAAGTTTGGTCTATCGGGGCGCCGGGGGAGCGCGAAAACACCTGAAGGCCCAGATTTTTATTTTCGCCGCGGGGCAAAGTCTGGGGCCCATTTTAGAGGAACTACATCTCCGGGCCCGCCTCAAGCGCAATCTCAGCGCCATGATTGTGGCCTATCCGGCGCTGAGCGAGGTCAACTTCGTGCGCATGTCCACCAAAAACGCCTTTCACTTTAACCACTTCGTCCAATCCGTCCAGCGCCGGGGGAAAAGATTAACCTATTCCCTGCTGGCCAATTCCGGCTACGCCAGCGCCGACAGTCCAGAAAACGCCGATATTGAACCCCTGCTGGAGTCCGCGGAGCGTTATTTCGGCGCCGAAGCCCTCTATAACCGACGACTCTGGGGCTACGACTGCGTTAAAACCGAGTTGGTCAGCGACGACGAACAAAAGCGCCGGTATAGTTATTGGATTGAGTCGGCGCCCAGTAGCAACTACCTCTGCGTTTTGCCGGGGAAATTTTCCTTTTTCCCCACCGTGGCCCTGCAAACCTTTCAACGCCTCAAGTCCTTAATCCCGGTTCCCGTCGTCGCGCCCCCGTCGTCCCCGCGCTTATCGTCAACGGTTTTGGCCGAAGCGGAAAAGTTAGTGGGCTTGCCCTATCCCCAACAATTACTGGAGGAGCATCCCCCAGGCGCGGTTGAGGCGGGTTCGGACAAGATGGCGCTTTAATGAAGTACCGAGTTAAAACTCCCTTCAATTTATCCCTATGCAATTGGCTCTCGTTCTCCGTCGCGCTCTCTTCAACCCGACCCTAGGGGCGCTCGTCGTCTTTAGCCTAAGCCCCCTCTTGGGAATAGCCGGCGCCGGTCAAGCCCAAGATCCCCCCGCCAAAACCTATCAACCGGGCTTTTGGCAACCCCAGGCCCGTTTCAATCCGAAAAAAAATCTCACCGTTAAAATCGTCAACGCCACCGACTTTTCCCTAGATTACGATATTGTCAGCGATGGGTCTTCTAGTCCACAGACGCTCGCCGCCGGCCAAACTGGAGTTTTAGAGGATGTCGGAGTCGATTCCTACATTATGGTTTACCCCGGCGCCGGGACTTCTTCGTCGGACAATAGCCCGCTCAAAATCCGTTTTACGGCGACAGTCAATCCCGGCTCCCAAAACATTCCCGACGACAATGTGGCGGTAATCACCGTAACGTCCGCTAACTCGGAGGTCTCCCCCCAATTTCTTGGACACCGCACCATGAACTTCCAAAGAACCGGCGCCATTTATTTTTATTAATTAAACTCTAGGGATTAAATGTCTAATCTCTGTTTTATAGCGGTATTCCGGTTCAAGACATCATGCCCGTTTATTTCTACTGGGGCGACGACGACTTTTCCCTCAAGCAAGCGGCCAAGCAGGTGCAAAAACGGGCGCTCGATCCCCAATGGCAAAGTTTCAATTTCGACAAAATTCCGGGAGAGCTAGGGGACGCCGCGGAGCGGGCCCTGGAGCAGGCCCTAACCCCGCCCTTTGGGTTGGGCGGCCGTTTGGTCTGGGTGACGGACTCCACCTTGGGACAACACTGCGGGGAAGATCTGTTGGCCCGTCTCCGTCAGACCCTGCCGGCCATTCCGCCTCAGAATCATCTGTTATTTACCGCCTCGAAAAAATTAGACAGCCGCCTCAAGTCCAGTAAATTTCTCCAGGAAAACGCCCAGGTGCGGGAGTTTGCCCTCATTTCTCCCTGGAAAACCGAGGAGCTTGTCCGTCAAATCCAGACCATCGCCGGGGATTTGGGCCTCAAGTTGACCCCCCAAGCGGAATCCTTTCTGGCGGAGGCTTTAGGGAACGATACCCGCTTGATTTGGAACGAACTGGAAAAATTGACCCTGTTGGGCGGCGCCGAGCGCCGCCCCTTAAGCGTCGAGCAGATTGAACCCCTGATTAACAGCGCCGGGCAAAATAGCCTACAACTGGCGGAAGCCATCCGGCGGGGACAAACGGAGCGGGCCTTGAGCTTAGTCGCGGATCTTCTGGCCCGTAACGAAGCCGCGCTGAGAATTTGCGCCACCCTCCTGGGGCAATTTCGCACTTGGCTCTTGCTCAAGCTGGCGCTGGAGAGCGGCGAAAAGGACGAAAAAATCATCGCGGCTCAAGCGGAGTTAAATAACCCCAAACGGCTCTATTTTTTGCGGAAGGAACTGAGCGCCGTCACGGGGAAACAACTGCTGGCCTGTTGGCCCCTGCTTCAAGAGCTAGAATGGCGCCTCAAGCGGGGCGCAGATCCTCTCTCCACTCTACAAACCAAAGTGGTGGAACTCTCTCTCCTCTTCCAACCCCAGCGGCGCTTTTAAGTCCCCTGATTATGGTTTTTATATTTTATTGAACGTTTTAACGGCGCCGCCCGTCCACATTTGCACTATACTGATCGCGAGTCGCCCAATTTAGATTTGGATTTTTTTCCTCAGCGCCGCCAACATTCTTATACGCCCTATACTCTCTAAAACCGATGCCTAAAAAAAGATGGGTCTATAATCCGCCCAAACCCACGGTTCCCCCCGCCGAAAAACAGTTAATCACTCAAAAGATTAACGAGTTTCTGGAAACCGAATTTAAACCCCAACACGTTAAGAGTCAACCCGACGGTTCGGCGCTGTCCTATTGCGTGGATATTTTTGGAAAATGGTATCGCAACTACTTTTATTTTTGCGCTGTTTCTAAAATGGACGACTCCGTTCTGGATCGGCTCAAAGAGGAATTGTCTTTGATCGATCCCGAATTGTCGGAGATGGAGCCTGACGAAAAGAACGCTGAGGAGAAGTTTGCCCGCTTAGAATATGTGGGGGAAGATTCTTTCAATCTCGCCTATATGCGCCATACGGGTAAATGGTGGGAAACCTCTACTGGTTTAACGCTAGAGCAATGTTTAAATCAAATCAGTATTAGTCCCCACTACCACCCCCAGTAAACGCCTCCCAGAGCCACTTCCTCTAGGTCGGGAAACCGGAGCAGGAGCAGGATCGCCAAACCTTTGCTTACTCCGGCGGATTCTCTTCCTGCTGAACGGAAAACAGACTCACCAAACGGGCGATTAAAATGGCAGGGTAGAGTTGTCCGGTGATCGCTTCTAGGTTGGCTAATCCCATGGCGGCCGGGTGAACGGGAGTGATGTCGCCGAAGCCCAGGGTGGTGAGGGTGGTAAAGCTAAAATAAAGCAAGCTATTTTGGGATTGACGCAGGGGCGCGCCCAATCCTTTAAAGGCTTCAGGGTTGAGGTTGAGAAGAATATCGTAGAGAATAAACCAAAAAATTCCCAGTAACAAATAAACGCTGACGCTACCGATAATCACATCGCTATTGACGTCGGTAATCTGTAAAAATCTTTGACTAAGAAATAAAATCGTCAATGCCAAAAATAAGGCGTAGAGGGCGCTGCTGAGAACTTGCAACCCTAAACTCAGGTTTGGCAGCGCCGGGGATTCCTGAATGAGGTTAATGCCTAGAGCCAAAAATAAGAGAAAGCGCAGAAAGATTTTGGTAAAGGTCGCCAGGGGAAAGGTGCGGATGGCTAACAAAGTCGTCACCGAGAGCAATAGGCTTAAAACCAATACCCAAAAGGCGTTTAACTCCAAAAAAGAGGTGGCGAAAAAGAGGAAAATAATCGCGCCGAAGAGTTGCCGATAGCGCCAGGTCTCCTTGGGGGTTAAATGGGGGGAAGCCATGATTTTAGTCCAACAGCGCCGCCAGGGTGGCCGCTACGGATTGCCCAAGACTGGGGAGATCGTAACCCCCTTCGAGACCAAAAAGGAGGGGGCGGTTTAAGGTTAATAGATGGTGGGTCAGGACGCCGTAATCCTGGGGAACTAAATTCATGCCCGCCAGGGGATCGTCCCGATTGGCGTCGTAACCGGCGCTGACAATCAATAAATCGGGGTTAACGGTTTGAAAAAAGGGTAAAACCTGGGTTTGAAAGGCGTCTTCATACTCCGCCAGCCCGCTCCCGGCCCGGAGGGGAATATTCAAAATATTGTCATGGAATCCCCGCTCCTGGGCGGCGCCGGTGCCGGGATAAAAGGGATATTGATGGAGGGAGCAATAAAAAATCTGAGGGTTATCCGCGACTAAGGCCTCCGTGCCGTTGCCGTGGTGGACGTCCCAATCCAAAATCCCCACCCGTTCGACGCCGTCTAAAGAAAGGGCGTAGCGGGCCGCGACCGCGGCGTTATTCACTAAACAAAAGCCCATGCCCCGCTCCCGTAGGGCGTGGTGGCCGGGGGGACGGCTGAGGACAAAGACCGGCTCCCTTAAGGCTTGATCGACGCCGTCTAACCAGGCGCCGGCCGCCAAGAGCGCCACTTCGTAACTCTCGGCGCTGACGGGGGTGTCGCTATCCAACGCGCCGCCGCCCCGGAGGGATATTTGCTCTAATGTTTGCAGATAATCGGGGGCGTGGACTTGTTGTAACCAGTGGAGAATATTGCGACTTGCCGGCGCCGAGGGCGTCCGCCAGTGGAGATAATTAGCCCAGGGCTTTTTTTTCAGCGCCGCTTCAATGGCGGTTAAACGGGCCGGAGATTCGGGATGGAACGCGCCGGTGTCATGGTTGAGAAATTCGGCGCTGTAGAAAAGGGTGACCATGACGTGCGAAACGGCGGTGGGGAGCGGGTGTCTTAAGCCTTGATTCTAGACCCGGTCTGGCGGCGACGCAACCGGCGCCGGAGTCCTCGTCAATTCCCGCTGGCAAAAATCCCCCCTCCTTGCTTAGCGCGTGGGAGGGTCGGCTGAAGCGACGGTTTGTCGTTCCAACAGCGCCGTATAAATGGGGCGAGCGCCGCAATAGTTGGCGGTTAAACCGGCGCCGACGCAGGTGATCAGTAGGGGCAAAATGACAAAATAATTGTCCGTCATTTCAATGGTGAGCAAAGTCGCCGTTAACGGCGCTTGCACCGTGGCGGCCACCAGGGCGCCCATACCGGCGATGGCCATGACGGCGGGTTCGGGGAGTTGGGCGGGAAAGCCTGCGTGGAAATGCTGGGCCAAGGCGAGGCTGAGGACGGTGGCCAGCGCCAGGAGGGGGGCAAAGATACCGCCAATGGCGCCGCTTCCGTAGCAGATCAGGGTCAAGAGAAAGCGTCCGGCAAAGACGGCTAGCAGGAGGAAACTGGACGCCTGTTGGTCAAAGGCCCAAATCACCGTATTTTCGCCGCTCCCCGCCAGGGGCGGATAGAGCAAAGCCACTAGGCCCACCAAGGCGCCGACCCCCAGTCCCAGAAACCGACGGCCCGGCGAGGGAACCCGGTCAAAGCGGTCGAGGCTCCAGAGCAAAAGTCGGTTAAAGCTATAGCCGACAACGCCCAAAATGATCCCCAAAACGGCGAACATCCAGAGGGACGCTAGGGGAACCCGCTGGAATTGGGTCAGGGAAATGACGGCGCCCTGACCCCGCAGAGCGCGAAGCGCCACTGTGGCGCCGACACACCCCACAAACAGCGCCGGATAGCCCCAGGGGGGCACGTTAAAGGATTCCTGTAATTCCTCCTTCACCAAAGCGACGCCGGCCAGGGGCGCGTTAAAGGCCGCGGCTAACCCCGCCCCGGCGCCGACGGCCACCAGTAAACGACGGCGCTCCTCCGAGGACGCGCTCCCCCCGGCCATCATTAAGCCCAGGGCGCCGCCCATCTGAATGGTGGGCCCCTCAAACCCCGCCACGAGACCGGCGCCGAGGGCGAGACTGCCGCCGATAAATTTAACCGTCAGAACTCGGGGCCAAGCAAAGGGCGCGGAGCCTTGTAGGTAGCCCTCAATCTGGGGAATGCCACTGCCGCTGGTTTCCGGCGCCCAGCGCCGGCGGAGGTAAAAACTGAGACCCGTCAGAGCGCAGGCCAGGCCAATGGGAAGAACGGCGCTCCAGGGAAACCCAGGCGCGAGCCAGGCGGCCAACGCGCCCCGTTGAGCGAGGATAAATTCCACGGTTCCCCGAAAGGCCGCGGCCGCGAGACCCGTCAAGAGACCGGTAAGAAGCGCCGGTAACAGGAGCGTAAAAGATAAAGCGTCGCGACGAGGAGACATGGTCGCTATAATATCAAGGGTTTTACGCCCAGGGTTGGCCGAGCGGTTGAGGCAGCGAACTCATAATTCGCCTTAGACAGGTTCAACTCCTGTACCCTGGATGATTCACGCCCTTCTTTCTTGTGTCTATGTCCGAGCCGACGGCCCTGCGTAAAGCCGACCATATCCGCGTCGCCCTGGAGAAAGACGTCGGCGCTAAGGCCGTGACCGCGGGGTTTGAGCGGTTGGCGCTGGAGCACTGCGCTCTGCCGGACGGGGATTTGGATCAAGTGGATCTCAGCTTGACCCTCTGGGGTAAAACGCTAAAAGCGCCGTTATTGATCAGCAGTATGACGGGGGGAACCCCGGAGGCGGGACGGATTAATCAGTGTTTAGCGGAGGCGGCCCAGGCGTTGGGCATCGCCATGGGCGTCGGCTCCCAGCGGGCGGCGCTAGAAGCGCCGGAGTTGGCCCAAACCTACCAAATTCGGGAGCGGGCGCCGGATATTTTGTTATTTGCCAATTTGGGTTTGGTGCAGTTTAACTATGGGTATGGGATAGACGAGGCCCGGAGGGCGGTGGAGATGATCGGCGCCGACGCCTTAATTTTGCACCTAAACCCGTTGCAGGAGGCGGTGCAAGCGGGGGGCGACCGCGATTGGTCGGGGTTGTGGCGCCGTTTGGAGGAAATTACCCGGCAGTTAACCGTCCCGGTGATTGTGAAGGAAGTGGGGAATGGGATCAGCGCCGGGGTGGCGAAACGGTTGGAGGACTGCGGGGTCGCGGCCATCGACGTGGCCGGCGCCGGGGGCACCAGTTGGAGCGAGGTGGAGGCCCACCGTCAGAGGGATCCTCGGTTAAAACAAATCGCCCACGCTTTCGCCGGTTGGGGCATTCCCACGGCGGTGAGTTTGCGGGCGGCGCTGGGGGCGACGGATTTGCCGATTTTCGCCAGCGGCGGTCTGCGTTCCGGCATTGATTGCGCTAAGGCTTTGGCGCTGGGCGCCGCTTTGGCGGGGAGCGCCGCGCCGTTGTTGGCGCCGGCCACGGTTGATGCTGAGCAGGTTTACCGGCGCTTTAGCGGCTTTTTGCAGGAGTTAAAAATCGCGGCCTTTTGTTGCGGCGCTTTTACTCTGCCCCAGTTGGCTCGGGTTCCCCTCTACGACGCTCACACCTGGCAACGGATTATTAAACCCCGATGAAGCCGAGGATCTTATTCATCAGTAACGGTCACGGGGAGGATCTGAACGGCAGTCGCATTTTAGCGGCGCTGACCCGGCTCTATCCCCACTGCGAGGCCCTGGCTCTGCCCCTGGTGGGGGAAGGGCTGGCTTACCAATCCCTAGGGGTTCCCCTGCTGGCGCCCACCCGGACGCTCCCCTCCGGCGGTCTGATTTATACCCATCCCCTCAACTGGCTCCGGGATCTGGGGGGCGGTTTGGCGGAGTTAACCCTGCGGCAAATCTGGGCGACTTGGCAGATCAAGGAAGAGATTGATTTTTGTCTGGCGGTGGGGGATCTGGTGCCGTTGCTCTTCGCCCGTCTGACGGGACGGCCCTTCGGCGCTTTTTTGGTTTCGACTTCCGCCTACTACGAAGGCTATTTGGAATTGCCGGCGCCGACGGCCCTGTTGCTCCGCTCCCCTCGCTGTCGCCGGATTTGGACGCGGGACGCCTACACGGCCCGGGATTTACAGCGCCGGGGCTTTGGTCGGGCGGATTACGCGGGGTATCCGATTTTGGACGGGCTGGAACCCCAGGGCGTTGCTTTAGGTTGGGACGGCGCCGGGGGGAAAATCGCCCTCTTTCCCGGTAGTCGGGCGCCGGAGGCTTTGGGTAATTTGGCCCGGTTGTTGGCGTTGGCGCGGGAGATGCAAGGGTTAGGACAATACCAGTTCCGGGCGGCGCTGGTTTCCGCCATTACGGAAGCGGATTTAAGGGCTTTAGCTAAAAGCCAAAACTGGGATTATCTCGGCGCTGGTCTTCTGCGCAGGGAAAACTGCGAGGTGGGCTGTTATTGGGGCGCTTTTAACGATATTCTCGGCGCTTGCGATTTGGCGCTGGGCATGGCGGGGACGGCGGTGGAACAGGCGGTGGGTCTGGGTAAGCCGGTAGTCCAAATTCCCGGCCCGGGGCCTCAGTTTACCTACGCCTTCGCGGAGGCGCAAACGCGTTTGTTGGGGCCAAGCGTGACGACGGTGGCGGCGCCGGACGGGATTCCGAGGGCGGCCCGGCTGGCGGCTCAGATTCTCGCCGACGAGGAATATCTGGCTTTTTGTCGCCTTCAGGGGGCGGAGCGGGTCGGCGCTCCCGGTGGCTCGGCGGGGTTGGCTCGGGCGCTCTACGCTTGTCTGGAAACCGGCGCCGGTGATGGGGAGCCGCTAAAATAAAGGCGCTGAGCGTAAAACGCTATGTTTGATCTGCAAACCCTAATCGCTATTCTGGCGACTCTCCTGTTATTTATCACCAGCGTTGTCTTGGCCTATGACAAACTCCAATTCCGAAACTACGACCTCCCCATCCCCCAATGGCTGGGACTCTCTCTGGCGGGGATTACGTTCGGCCTGCTGGTGGCTGATCAAATCCTACGGGGGCTTGTCCGACTTGAGGAAAAGCAACGCCGAGTTAGAGAAGAGAACTTTAGAGTTGAGGAGGCAGAACGCCAAGCTCGCCGAACTCGAATCGAAACTCGATATCGTATTGCGCTCATCCAATACCAACTCGACCCCAGCGCCGTCCACCGACGACAATTAGGGGATATTTTGGCTCTGCTTCAGGAATACCAAGAAACGCTTTAATCAGTTATCAGTGAACAGTTATCAGTTATCAGAGTAGAGCGGCGCCGGTTGCATTGTATAGATTTGTGACGACGGCGCTCTGGGGTTAAGGGGTCTGGTCTATCGTGAAAGGATCTCAGCGCCGAGCAAGGGATGGCCGATGAAACCTGTTGTCATTGAAAACCCGATTCTTAACTCGCCCTTCGAGGAACCCCAGCGCCATTTTCGGTTCAACGAAGACGGGATCACGGACGAGATCGCCGAAGGGCGCCGCCGGAGCCATTATTTTATTCCCATCGCTCAGCCCAAGAAGAGAGGCAAGCAGATGGAGATTCCCCTAGGGGACGCCTGGACACGGGAGCGGGTTGAAGAAAATCGGTTTATTAATGAAATCCGGGAGAAAGTGGGGATTTGGCGCCGGGGCGGCTATCAAAGCGCCGTTAAAATTACGCCCACAACCCGGACATTGTTGGACTATTGGCAACGGCCCGACCGGGAGCGGAAAATGTTTTTCTGCCAGATCGAGGCGCTGGAAACGGCGATTTACATTACCGAGGTGGCGAAGCCCTCCGGCGACACTTATATTGACAATCAACTCCGGCGCTTTGGAGAAGAAGCGGGTTCGACTCTGCCCCGAATGGCCTTCAAGATGGCGACGGGGAGCGGTAAGACGGTGGTGATGGCCATGCTGATCGCTTGGCAAGCGTTGAATAAAATCGCTAGGCCCCAAAGTCGTTTGTTTAGCGACGCCTTTCTCTTGGTGGCGCCGGGAATCACCATTCGCGACCGTCTGCGGGTGTTACAGCCCAACGACGCCGGCAACTATTACCGGGCTTTGGATTTGGTTCCTGACGATCAGACGTTGATGGCGGCGCTCCAGCAGGCCAAGATCGTCATTGTCAATTATCACAATTTTCAGTTAAAGGAAACGAATACAGAAGCGAGTAAACTGACTAAAAGTTTATTGATCAAGGGCAAAGACGCAAACCCCTTTGTGGAAACGCCAGACCAGATGACCCGGCGGGTCTGTCGGGATTTGGGCAATAAAAAAAATATTATTGTTCTCAACGACGAGGCCCATCACTGCTACCACCGCAAGCCCAACGGCGATGAGGAGGAAACCTACAAAGGGGACGACCGCAAAGAGGCCAAGGAAAACGAGGAGAACGCGCGGGTCTGGAGTTCCGGGCTGGAGGCGATTCAGCGCAAGTTGGGGATTCGGGCGGTCTATGACCTTTCGGCTACGCCCTTTTATCTGAAAGGATCGGGTTACAAGGAAGGAACGCTCTTTCCTTGGGTGGTGTCGGATTTTTCTTTGATCGAGGCCATCGAGTCCGGCATTGTCAAAATTCCTCGGGTGCCGGTGATAGATAACAGTATGAAGGGGGAGTTACCCACCTACCGCAATATTTGGGCCTTAATTCGGGACGATTTGCCCAAAAAGAGCCGAACCAGTCAGGAGCAGAACCTAGAGCCGGCGCCGAAATTGCCGAAGGAACTGGAGGGCGCCTTAAAAACCCTGTATGAGAACTACGAAAAGTATTACGCAGTCTGGGACAACAATCAGGACGCCAGGGCTAGGGGCCTGACGCCGCCGGTGTTTATTGTGGTCTGCAATAATACCAGCGTTTCTAAATTGGTCTATGACTGGATTGCGGGATGGGATACGGGCAAAGTTTTGCCCAACGACCAGCCGGTCTTAGCGCCGGGTCAATTGTCTTTGTTTAGCAATGTGGAAAACGGTGGCTGGTCGGCCCGGCCCAGGACAATTTTGGTGGATAGCGCCCAGTTGGATTCCGGGGAGGGGATGACGCCGGAGTTTAAACAGATCGCGGCCCGGGAAATCGAGGAGTTTAAGGACGACTTTCGGCTCCGTTTTCCCGGTCAGGACGCGAATAAAATCACGGATGAGGAGCTATTGCGGGAGGTGATGAACACCGTGGGCAAGGCGGGCAAGTTGGGGGAACAAGTGCGCTGTGTGGTGTCCGTGTCGATGCTGACGGAGGGCTGGGATTGCGGGACGGTGACCCATATTTTAGGCGTCCGGGCTTTTGGGACGCAATTACTGTGCGAGCAGGTGGTGGGGCGGGCGCTACGGCGGATCAGCTACGGGCCGAATGAACAGAACCGTTTTGAGCCGGAGTACGCGGAGGTTTACGGGGTTCCTTTCGCTTTTATTCCCTGCGCGGGGTCGAGCAAGACGCCGAAACCGGGGCCGGCGCCGACGCGGGTGCGTTCTCTGCCGGAGCGTAGTTACGCCCGCATCACGTTTCCCCGGTTGTTGGGCTATCGCTATGAAATGACCCGGCGGGAGTTGCGGGCTAATTTTGACCATTCGGGTTGTCGGTACATTCTTTCGACGGAGAATTTGCCGACGATGACGGTGAACGCGCCGATTGTGGGGGAGTCGAGTATTCACACTCTGGACGATCTGAAACAGCGCCGACTTCAGGAGGTGGCTTTTTTGTTGGCGAAGTTGACCCTAGAGCGGTATTTTCGGCAGGACGGCGAGGCGAAGACCGCCAAGGAGGCGGAGCATCGCTTTGACGCGGAGGTGCAGGTTTGGTTGTTTCCCCAGGTGTTGAGGATCGCGAAGGATTGGCTCCGGCGCTGTTTGGTTGAAAAGGCGGGGACGTTTCCCCAGATGTTACTGTTGACGGAGTTCGCCTACGACGCCAGCGATTGTATTTATCAGGCTATCGCCGCGGGGGAGTCGGATAAGTACCTGAAGCCGATTTTACATCCCCAGGATTATTTGGGTTCCACGGACGGGGTGGATTTTGATACTAGTCGTCCGGTGTTTGTCACCGATCCCCTCAAGTGTCATGTGTCCCACGCGACGGCGGATAGTAATTATGAGAATAAGATGGCCCAGGTGTTTGAGGAGATGGACGAGGTGATCTATTATGTCAAAAATCAGGGTTTGGGCTTGATGATTCCCTACGCGATGGCGGGGCAGTCCCGCAATTATCTGCCGGATTTTGTCTGTCGGGTGAACGACGGTCGGGGGCCGGATAATTTGCTTAATCTGATCGTGGAGGCATCGGGGCAATCCCGGCGAGATAAGGCGCTGAAGGTGCAAACGGCCCGTAATTTTTGGCTTCCGGCGGTCAATGGTCGCGGGGATTTTGGGCGCTGGCAGTTTATCAATATCACTGATCCCTGGAACGCTCAAAATACGATCCGAGCGGCGCTGGCGAGTGATAATTTTCAACAGTTTGAGGGGGGGTTGTTAAATTAGGCGCCGGGTCAATCTCCCTAGGATCACCTTATCAAAAAAGCTCTAAAAGAATGTTTGGAAAGTCTCTAGTTCTCTGCCTGAATCCCCCTACACTTCGGCGTTGCTCAGTGGGACAATCCCCCTTTGCAAGGGGGACTTTGAGGATAGTTTCCCCCTTTCTAAGGCTACGGTGTACACAGATCTTGTCTAAAGACTTAAATTTTGGGTTTGATCCCCCTAAATCCCCCTTTACAAGGGGGACTTTGAAGTCGGTTCCCCCCTTTCAAAGGGGGGCTAGGGGGGATAAAACCTAGGCGTTAACCCTTTTTAAACAACTACTAAAAAACTAGGAGAAATTGAGTTATGGCTAAAAATTCTAATCCCGATAAATCGACTCCCATCGAAAGCGTCAAACACGCCGATAAACGGGTTAATATTCCTACGGACGAGTTGCGAGATTTTATGTCAGAAGACCAGCGCCGTCAACCTGCGGCGCTTTATCCCCGCGATCCGTCCCTCGATCCGCAGTTGGTTTGGCGGGGGAAGGACGAGCAAGACCGTCAAGATTTGGCGGTGCGGACGGTGCCGATTTATGTGCAAGAGGAGATTCATCCCCACGGAATTATTGAGAGTTTTCGCCAGTATGCGCGGGCGGAGAAGGAACGGGGGGAAGCGGTTCAGCAGTTGGGGTTGTTTGAGTCGAGTTTTGGGGAGTTGGCTTTTGATCAGCAGATTGATTTTTATAATCACGAAATCGGTTGGTCTAACCGTATGATTTTGGGGGATTCGTTGTTGGTGATGAATTCCGCCGATTCAAAAATGAAGTGCACCACTTAGGGTGAGCTAGCCGAAAGGGGGCCCATCTAAGGTAGCCTGACTTGTACCACCAAAACAGGCAATCAAAGATGGGCTACCACCAGCTTAACGCAGAAGAACGACTCGAAC
>WGLZ01000036.1 GCA_016471375.1 Cyanobacteria bacterium RI_101 | reverse complement strand
CCACTAAACCTATTTTATCGATGATGCCTGCCACGATTCCCAGATGATCTAGGTTTTCTACTTTTACGCTCACTGAGTCCCATGCCTCCCTAAATGCCTTCATATTTTATACGATTGAGCATCGACCTGCGGAATGTAGACGCTAACTCACTAACTCCGCCACGGAAAGGCTAAGATCGGGAAAAACGAGGGGCGAGATTTGACCGCTCGTTAATTTTTCTAAGGCTTGATAGCCCCCCAGCGCCGGTTGGCGGAAGACCCAAAGTTGTCCCTCGGCTAAATCCGCCACCCAGTAGTCGAGAATCCCGGCGCCGGCATACAGCGCCGCTTTTTCCTGAGTATCCTTAGCTAAACTGCTCTGAGCAAACTCAATGAGCAGAAAAATATCGGCCGGGCCGGGGTGAGCCAATCGATAGGAGCCGGGCCGAACGAGGGCGATATCCGGTTCAGGCTCGCTGTCCTCTAGACTAATGGGCTTAGCGTTACGAACAATTGTTTGAGAACCGAGGCCGTTTTGGAGCCGCTGGGCGATGGAGGTGTTTAACTCGGCGTGAAGGGGACTTTCCGGCGGCATTTCGACCAGTAAACCGTTGAGTAATTCGACCCGGCGCCCGTCCAGAAGACCGGCGGAGATTAATTGATGGTAATCTTCCAAATTCCAACGGGTGAGGGTAAGAGTCATCGGCGCCGTCCTTAGAGGGTGTTTTACAAGGATCAACATCCCAGTTTGATCCCCCCTAGCCCCCCTTTGAAAGGGGGGGAAAACTTCTCAAAGTCCCCCTTGCAAAGGGGGATTTAGGGGGATTTACTTGGAGATTTTAGAAGCTTTCCAAACATGAGCTTGTTTAAGCGCGCTGGAAGCGGAGCGCCTCGATGGATTGGGCGGTGAGAAACACGCCGAGGAAAATATAACTGGCGAATAAAACGAGGGCCGGGGTTTTGACCACGCCGCTCACCAAATCATTATAGGGCTGAAACAAGGACAGGGAAGCTAAAATATCCCCCGCGGTTCCCCCCACTCTCCGGGCGAAAACATCCACAATCCAGAGCGCGAAAACCCCCACAAAGGTCAAAATGTAGGCGATGATGACGCTGTCGGTGAGGGAAGAAATGAACATCCCCAAGGATAAAATCGAGGCCGCCACCAGCAAAACAGCGCCGTTGGCGCTCAGGATCAGAGCAATGGGAAAGGGGGGATCGGCGGCGCTGAAGATGACGGCTTGATAAATCCAGAGGGGAACCATTAAAACGGTGAAAAAGGTAAAAACGCCCAGGAGTTTTCCCAGCGCCACCCCCCAATTGGTCACCGGGGAGGTGGCCAGTAATTCCAAAGTGCCCCGCTTCCTTTCCTCGGCGTAGAGACCCATGGACAGCGCCGGCAGAAGGACTAACAGCAGGAAAATAATTACCCCGAGGTAACTGCCGAGAAATTCCCCGGCAATATCAATGGGAGTGTTCATCCCCGCCTGACGAGTAAATTCGGCGTTTTGAATAATATTATCGAGAATCACCCCAAAGAACAGCCCGGAAATCAGCCAAAAAACGGCGCCGATCACATAGGCGAAGGGGGAGGCGAAGTAGCTCAAAAATTCTTTGCGGAAGATGGCGAGGAGACTGGAGAGAAACATAGGCTATTGACGGCGCTAACTGGCTTTACGCCATTGTTTACGGACGATCCAGAGGAGGGCGAAAATAACTAAGCTAGCGAGAACAATTTTAGAGACCGGCCCTAAATATTCGTCCACCAATTCATAGTGATCCCCCAACTTATAACCGGCGCCGGTTAAAAAGAGCACCCAGAGGAGAGTTCCCAAACTGCTGTAGAGGGTAAAGGGAAGCAGGGGCATGGCGTTAATCCCCGCGGGCAGGGAAATTAACGTGCGCACGCCGGGCACTAACCGGCAAAAAAAGACCGCCTTGCCGCCGTGACGGTTAAACCAAGCGTTGGCTTTGTGAATATCTTTAGCGCCGAGACTGAGCCATTTGCCATACTTATCCGCCAGGTGTTCTAGGCGCTCTTCGTTGACCCATTTGCCGAGATAATACCAAGGGTAAGCGCCGAGAATTGTGCCCACAGAACCCGCTAGGACGGCGCCGATAAAATCCATTTTGCCCTGGGAAACCGTGAATCCCGCCAAGGGCATAATCAATTCCGAGGGGATGGGCGGAAACAGATTTTCGAGAAACATCAAGAGGGCGATACCAAAGTAGCCCAGTTGATTCATTATTGAGGGAATCCAGTCCGCCAACCATTGAGACATTGTTTCAGTTTATCCAGATAAATTAGGGCGGGCGCAAGCGGTTCGATCCCCCTACACTAGACCTTCGGGTACGGCAAGCTAAGTGGGACAATCCCCCTTTACAAGGCGCCGTACTGAGCTTGTCGAAGTAGGGACTTTAAGTCTTGTTCTCCCCTTTCCACGCTACCGCGTACACATAACTAAAAGAATTTCTGAAATTCTCTCAAGAACCCCTCCCTAGCCCTCCCCTTGCCAAGGGGAGGGAACAAAGATTTTTGATTCTCCCCCTTACCAAGGAGGAGTTAGAGGGGGTTTTGACATTTGTGTGTACACTGTAGCTTTCTAAGGGGGGCTAGGGGGGATTTTGAAATTTGTGCATACGCACTCCCTCTTGGGAGGGGGTTGGGGGGTGGGTTCTAACCGTGAGAGCCAAGAAAAAACCCACCCCTAACTCCTCCGAGGGAGGGGAACCGGAAACCTTGGGTTTCAAGTTAGACGCAGTTTAGGTGCCGGAGGTCCAGGAGTTGATGTATTGAATCTGCTCGGCGGTCAAGCTATCAATGACAATGCCCATGGCTTGCAGTTTCAAGCGGGCGATTTCCTGATCCACCTCCGCGGGGATGGAGTGGAGACCCGGCTCCAGTCGCCCTTTATTTTTGACCAGATATTCGCAGGCCAGCGCCTGGTTGGCGAAGCTCATGTCCATCACGGCGCTGGGGTGACCTTCCGCGGCGGCGAGGTTGACCAGACGGCCTTCGCCGATGACGATGACAGATTTGCCGTTTTTGAGGCTGTACTGCTCGGTGAAGTTGCGCACCACTTTGACTTCGCTGGCTTGCTCCCGCAGGGCCTTGAGGTCGATTTCAATGTCAAAGTGACCGGAGTTGCACACAATCGCGCCGTCTTTCATGGCGGCGAAATGCTCGCCCCGGATAACGTGTTTGTTGCCGGTGACGGTGATGAAAATATCGCCTTCCTGGGCGGCTTCGCTCATGGGCATGACCCGGAAACCGTCCATGGCCGCTTCAATGGCGGGAACGGGGTTAATTTCCGTGACGATGACATTGGCGCCGAGGCCCTTGGCCCGCATGGCCACGCCTTTGCCGCACCAGCCGTAGCCGGCCACGACGATGGTTTTGCCCGCTAGCAGGATATTGGTGGCCCGAACAATGCCGTCTAGGGTGGATTGCCCCGTGCCGTAGCGGTTGTCAAAGAAGTGTTTGGTGTCGGCGTCGTTGACGTTCATGGCGGGGAAAGTCAACACCCCTTCCTTGAACATGGCTTGCAGACGAACAATGCCGGTGGTGGTTTCTTCGGTGGTGCCGATGATGTCGGGGACCTGATGCTGGCGCTCTTGGATTAAGGTGGCCACCACGTCGGAGCCGTCGTCAATGATGATTTGGGGTTTATGATCCAGCGCCGTTTGCACGTGGCGGTGGTAGGTGTCGTTATCCTCGCCTTTGATGGCGAAAACGGGAATGTCGTAGTCCGCGACTAGGCAAGCCGCCACGTCGTCTTGGGTGGAAAGGGGGTTACTGGCGATCAGCACCGCGTCGGCGCCGCCGGCCTTGAGGGCGATGGCCAGGTGAGCGGTTTCCGTGGTGACGTGGCAACAGGCCACCAGACGCAGACCGGCAAAGGGTTTTTCTTGAGCGAAACGGTCGCGGATTTGTTTCAACACCGGCATTTCCCGACCGGCCCAGTCGATGCGCTGACGGCCCAAGGGCGCCAGACCAATGTCTTTAATATCGTATTTTTGCTTAACGGGGGCGGCTACCATGCGGAAGGATTCCTCTTTCAGATTTAGTAAGCCAGTGTAGCTTAGGTTAAGAATTATGAAAAGCTGACCTAGTTTTACCCTCGACTTCTTGGTAAATTTGGGAAATTTGACCCGTAAGCGCCTGGGCGAAATGGCGGGCCAGGGGAGGGACGTAGCAAAAGGGACTGCTAAAGCCAGTAAATAAATACAAATTTTCCTGTCCCGGCGCGGCGCCCACTAGGGGATAGGGGGAAGGGTTAAAGGCCACGGAACAGTTAAAGGCTTGACCCGCCAGTGCCGCTAGGTTCGGCAGGATGGCTCCAACGGCGCTTCGTAATTTTCGCTCCGCTTGGGCTAAATCCGGCCGGTGGTTTAACCGGGGCGTAAATTGAGTAATTTGTCCCAGACAGAGGGAGCCGTCTAAAAACTGAACGCCCCCCACTTCCAGAATTTCCGCCCAAGTTTGGGGATTTTGACTGTCCCAATCCCACTGGGGCGCCTGGGCTTCTAGCGCCAAACGGCCAAAGCGGGCGGGCATCGCCAAGGTTCTCAGGCGCTCGTTAGTCGGCGCGGTTTTAAGCAGTTGAGCCTGGCTAAAGTAGAGGGCGGGGTTTAACCCTAGGCTTTGTAAAAATCCCCGGGCTTCGGCGCCGTTACAGAGAACAACGTGTTCGCTCCGGTAAACGTTTTGGGTTGTTTTAACTTCCTTGGGCGCTAAAGACTGAACCTTTTCTAAAACGATTTCTCCCCCCAAACGGGTAAACGCGCCGAGGTAGGCGTTGAGCAATTTACCCGGATGGACGTGGCCGTGGGGAACCCGAAAGGCTCCGGTAATGGCGCCGGGATTAAGTTGGGGTTCGAGTTCTACGCTGGTTTCGGCGTCCAGAAATTGGGGAGCCATCCGGCAGGACTGGAAATTTTGCGCCAAAATCTGGGGGTCGTCCCCCGGTTGTAGGTAAAGCAGGAGATCTAACTCCCGGTACTCCGTCCCGGCGCCGAGTTCCTGATCCAACTGGGAGAAAAGGAGGCGACTTTCCTGACAGAGTCGCTTCTGCCAAGGACTTTGACCGGCCCAGTAGGGAATGCCGCCATAGCTGAGCGCCGTGGCGTTGAGGGGCCGGGGAGACTTTTCTAAAAGCAGGGTTCGTTGCCCGAGTTTCTGTAACTCGTAGGCCAAAACCGCCCCGGTTAGACCGGCGCCGACCAGCAAGCAATCATAACTTTTGCCTATTAATGACATCCCTTAACCTGACCTTTACCAAGAGTTGCTATACAAAACGGTATCATCTGTGTCTGTTTTGCATTTTGGCATTCTTTCCTTCCCTCTCCTAATTCTATGATTAGATCTCAATTCCCAACCTTCCGCTTGGCGCCGACTCTCGCGGCCCTGACCCTGTCCCTCAGTCTAGCGGCCTGCGGCGGTGGCGGCGGCGAGCAAACAGGCACGGAAACCGGCGGCGGCGAACAAACTGGCGGAGCGCCCTCCATGAGCGCCAATATCAAAGAAGCCATCACCGCCCAAGTGGCCCTCACCGGCGCCGGGGCGACCTTTCCCGCGCCCCTTTATCAAAACTGGTTCGTGGGTTTGAACCAAGAGGTGCCGAACCTGCAAGTCAACTATCAGTCCGTGGGAAGCGGCGCCGGGGTGGAGCAATTTACCGCCGGCACCGTGGATTTCGGCGCTAGCGACACCGCCATGAAGGACGAGGAAATCGCCAAGGTGGCCAAGGGCGTGCTGATGCTTCCCATGACCGCAGGCAGTATCGTCCTCGCCTACAACCTTCCCGGCGCGGAGGGATTGAAACTCTCTCAGGAAAATCAAGTGGCCATTTTCATGGGGGAAATCACCAAATGGAACGACCCCAAACTGGTCGCGGATAACCCCGACCTGAAATTGCCCGACGCGCCCATCACGGTTGTTCACCGCTCCGACGGTAGCGGCACCACCGGGGTCTTCACCAAGTACCTGAGCGCCGTCAGCCCCAAGTGGAAGGAGAGCATCGGCGACGGCAAGAGCGTCCAGTGGCCCACGGCTAAAGGCAAATTTATCGGCGGCAAAGGCAACGAAGGCGTGACCGCCAACATTCAACAAAACGAAGGCGCCATTGGCTACGTCGAGTACGGCTACGCCAAAAACAATAACCTGGCCATGGCGACCCTGCAAAATAAAGCCGGTCAGTTTGTCGTCCCCGACGAAACCACGGCGGCGGCGACCCTCGCCACGGTGGAACTGCCGGAAAACCTGCGGGCTTTTATTATTAACCCCGACGGGGAACAATCCTATCCCATCGTCACTTACACCTGGATGCTGATGTACAAAACCTACGACGATCCCATGAAGGCCAAGGGGATCGAAGCCATGGTGCAGTACGGTCTGACCACGGGACAACAGCAAAGCGCCGCCCTAGGCTATATTCCCCTGCCTCCCAACGTGGTGGAAAAAGTGGCGGCGGTCGCGGATCAAATTAGCCCCGATTTCCAAATCAAGGTTAAATAGCTCTTTCTTCGTTAACAGCCCTCCTGTCGGGGGGCTATTCTGGTTAACTCCAATTGATTTAATATGGTCGCCCCTTCCTATTCTCGCCCTTCGGCCCTCCAGTCTCGCTCCGCCCTAGAAAAGAACCTAGAGACGGGATTCCGGAGCTTAACGCTAGTTTTCGCCGTCGGCATCGGCCTCATCTTACTGCTCATCGCCCTGGTGGTGACGATCCGGGCCTGGCCCGCCATCGTTGAATACAACTTCGGCTTTTTGTTTAACAACACCTGGGACCCCGTTCGGAATCAGTACGGCGCCCTGGCGGTGATTGTGGGCACTCTAGTGAACTCTCTGTTGGCGCTGTTAATCGCCGTGCCCCTCGGCTTAGGCACCGCGGTTTTTTTGAGCGAAGATTTCATTCCTCTGAACATTCGCATTGTCTTGGTTTTTCTGGTGGAACTGCTGGCGGCGATTCCCAGCGTTGTTTACGGGCTTTGGGGTATTTTTGTCTTAATTCCGCTCCTGCGCCCTCTGGGCTTCTGGCTCAATGAAACCTTGGGTTGGTTTCCCCTCTTTAGCTCCAAACCGGCGGGGCCGGGGATGTTGCCCGCTTCGGTGGTGTTGGCCATCATGATTTTGCCCATTATCACCGCCATCGCCCGGGATTCCCTCGCTTCTCTACCCCCGGAACTGCGTCAAGCGTCCCTGGGTTTAGGCGCCACCCGTTGGGAGACTATTTTCCGAGTGCTGGTGCCGGCGGCCTTCTCCGGCATTGTCGGCGGCATTATGTTGGCGCTGGGGCGAGCGATGGGGGAGACCATGGCCGTGACCATGTTGATCGGCAACTCCAACAAGCTGAGCGCCTCCCTTTTAGACCCCGCCAATACCATCGCCTCTCTGCTGGCGAACCAATTCGCCGAAGCTTCGGGGATGCAGGTGGCGGCGCTGATGTACGCTGGTTTGGTGCTCATGCTCCTCACCCTCGTGGTCAACGTGCTTGCTGAGTTTATTGTCAATAAAGTCAAAGCCAAATACTCCTAAACGCCCATGACCGTCGCCAATCTTAAAAAACAAAGCTCTAGTCCCCGCACCCTAGTGGGGCTAGCCATGACCGGGGTCGCCGGCGCTTGCTTGCTCCTGACCCTGATTCCCCTCTTCGCGGTGTTGATTTACGTCACCATCCAAGGCGTGAGCCGCATTAATCTTGACCTCTTCACCAAACTGCCGCCGCCGCCGGGGTTGAGCGGCGGCGGGGTGGCCAACGCCATTATGGGCACCCTGATCGTGGTCTCCATCGCCGTGGCTATCGCCGTGCCCATCGGCGTCTTAGCGGCTATTTACCTCTCGGAATTTAGCGACGATAACCAAATCGCTCGGGGAGTCCGCTTCGCCACCAACATCCTCAGCGGGGTGCCCTCCATCATCGCCGGGATTTTCGCCTACGGTCTCTTTGTGGCGTCGGGGATTTTAGGCTTTTCCGCCATCGCCGGCGGCACCGCCCTGGCGGTGTTGATGCTCCCCACGATTATCCGCACCACGGACGAGGCCCTGCAAATCGTGCCCCAGGATATCCGCTGGGCGGCTCTCGGAGTCGGCGCCTACAAATTTCAAACGGTGTTGTTTATCGTCTTACCCGCCGCCCTGCCTTCGATTTTGACCGGCGTCACCTTGGCCATCGCCCGGGCCGCGGGGGAAACCGCCCCTCTCATTTTCACGGCGCTGTTTTCCAACTTCTGGCCCAAGGGAGTCAAGGAGCCTATCGCCACCCTGGCGGTGCTGGTCTATAACTTCGCCACGGTGCCCTTCGCTCCCCAACAACAATTGGCCTGGGCCGCGTCCCTGATTTTGGTGTTTTTAGTTCTCGCCACCAGCGTCGGCGCTCGTCTCGCCACCCGTCGCAAATCCTTCTAACCCTCCTCTGGAGTTAATCCTATGAATCCCCAAGACGCGCCCGTCGGCAATGAACAGACGGTTATCCGCACCCATAATATCGATATCTACTACGGCGCCTACCGGGCGGTGCGGGACGTGACTCTAGGCATTCCCAAAAATCAAGTCACCGCCTTCATCGGCCCCTCCGGTTGCGGAAAAAGCACCATTCTCCGGTGCTTTAATCGCCTTAATGATTTAGTCCACGGTTTTCGGGTGGACGGGCGCATTGAGTACCACGGTCAAGACCTCTACGCGCCGGATGTGGATCCGGTGGCCGTGCGCAAAAGTATCGGCATGGTTTTTCAAAAACCTAACCCTTTCCCCAAAACCATTTTTGATAACGTGGTTTACGGCGCTCGGGTCAACAACTACCGGGGCGACCTACAGGAATTGGTGGAATCCTCCCTGCGGCGGGCGGCGCTCTGGGACGAGGTCAAGGATAAACTCCAAGCCAGCGGTTTTTCCCTCTCCGGGGGGCAACAACAGCGCCTCTGTATCGCCCGAGCCATCGCCATGCAACCGGAAGTCCTCCTGATGGACGAACCCTGCTCGGCGCTGGATCCCATCTCCACCCTCAAGGTGGAGGAGTTGATGAACGAACTCAAAGAGAAGTACACCATCATCATCGTCACCCATAACATGCAACAGGCCACCCGGGTGGCGGACGTGACCGCCTTCTTCAACGCCGAAGCCACGGGCAAAGGCAGTAAAGTGGGTTATCTCGTTGAATACGACCGCACGGAAAATATCTTTGGCAATCCCCAACAACAGGAAACCAAGGATTACGTCAGCGGGCGCTTTGGATAAAGACAGATGACAGATATCAGATGACAGATATCTGCAATCTGAAAGCCTAACTTTATTGAAATCTGATCTCTGAAATCTGAAATCTGAAAAAAAACTATGGTCACTCCTACAGAAACGATTACCGAAGCGGTGCTCCGCGCCCAAAACGTCAATGTTTATTACGGCTCTCACCTCGCGGTGCGGGACTGCAATATCGATATCCCGGAGCGCCAGGTCATCGCCTTTATCGGCCCCTCCGGTTGCGGCAAAAGCACCCTGTTGCGGTGTTTTAACCGTATGAACGACCTGGTGGCCAGCGCCCGCGTCGAGGGAAGCATCACCTACCGGGGCCGCAATATTTACGCCGACGCCGTCGATCCCGTGGGTCTGCGCAGTTCCATCGGCATGGTCTTCCAAAAAGCCAACCCCTTCCCGAAATCTATTTACGAAAATGTGGCCTGGGGCGCCCGGTTAAACAATTTCCAGGGCGATCTAGACGAACTGGTGGAAAGTAGCCTGACTAAAGCGGCGCTCTGGGACGAGGTCAAAGATAAGCTCAAGCAGAGCGGGCTGGCGCTCTCTGGGGGACAACAACAGCGCCTCTGTATCGCCCGGGCCATCGCCGTGCAACCGGAGGTGATCTTAATGGACGAACCCTGCTCGGCGCTGGATCCCATTTCCACCCTCAAGGTGGAGGAGTTAATTCACGAACTCAAAACCCAGTACACCATCGTTATCGTCACCCACAACATGCAACAGGCGTCACGGGTTTCCGACTGGACGGCCTTTTTTAACGCCGAAGCCACCCAAAAGGGCGCTAAGGTCGGCTACTTGGTAGAGTACGCCCCCACGGAAACGATCTTCCAAAATCCCCAGCAAGAGGCGACCCGGGATTATGTCAGCGGTCGTTTTGGCTAAAGTTGAAGTCAGTCTCATCTCTTGTCAGTGAGCGCTGGCTGTGAAAACCCAGAACCCGAGAACCCGCCGTTGCAGGCGACTTCCTCCGGCGGTTATTTCCGAGCGTCCGAATTCTCCCCGGCGCCGTTTTTTCAAGATAGCGATTATCTAGGGTCATGAGCCAAAGGGCCGACCGGTTCCTTGCCCGCGCCAAAACTCTTAAACCAATTTATTAATATTCTCATTGAGTCCAATGAGCACCATAATCATCCCCTTTTGTAATCGATCCTGGGGAGAAGGGTTAATCTTAAATTTCTTTTCATTGCCAATGGCTAAAACGCTGACGCCATAATTTTTGCGCAACTCTAATTCCGCTAGCGTTTTATTACAAAACTCTTCGGGCGCGAGAATTTCAACGATGCTATTTTCCGGGTCAAGCTTAAAGCGATCCACAATGGCGGGCTTGGTCAAACGGTAGGCTAAATCTTGACCGGCTTCCTGTTCGGGAAAGACGATTAAATCAACTCCCAAACGCCGAAGAATTTTCTCGTGGGTATCGGAGGAAACTTTGGCCACGACATGTTTGACCCCAGCTTCCTTAAGGTTCATGGCGGTGATAATACTTTCCTTGAGGTAATTGCCAATGGCGACAATGACCGTGTCAATCTCAAAAATGCCCGCTTCCCGGAGGGCGTTGTCGTCGGTGGAATCGAGTGTCATCGCGTTGGCTACCACCCGGTCTGCTAAAATTTCCGCCACCAATTTTTCGTCTTGATCCACCCCTAGAACTTCGTAGCCATTGTGGTATAGCGTTTCGCAAACGGCTCGCCCAAAACGCCCCAGCCCAATCACGGCAAATTGGCGCTTTTCTTGACGAATTAAGTTTAAAAAATTAACGGCTTTCATGTTAAAAATTAGTTGCTATAGCGGTTTACAGATGGGTGACAGACGCTCTTCGACCCTTCGACAAGCTCAGGACAGCGCTACGCTCAGCGCTCAAATTAAGAGTTTAAGCTATCAGATTGTCTCTCAGTCGAGAGAATAACGCTATAGTTTCGATAACTGATAGCTGATCACTAATAACTGAAAATCTGATCTTAATCCGGCGCTAGGGGTAAGGAAAAACAAAATTCGCTTCCTTCTCCCAAAACACTGCGGACTGTCACAGCGCCGCCCTGGAGTTCCGCGAGGCGCTGGACGATGGCTAAACCGATGCCTGTGCCCCCGGAATGGCGGGAGCGGGATTTATCGGCCCGCCAAAAACGCTCAAAGACATGGGGCAGATCTTCGGCGCCGATACCGACGCCGGTGTCCGCGACCGAGATCCAGAGTTGGGATTTATTCTGGGGATCCACCCAGGTTTTGAGGGTAATCGCGCCGGTTTCAGTGTAGCGGATCGCGTTGCCAATGAGATTGACTAAAATTTGCTCAGTCCGGTCAGGGTCGGCGTAAACCTTAGGGTGATGACGACGGGACTCTAAAACCAGTTCGGGCCCGTCCTCCGGGATTTGGTCTCGAAACTTTTCGACCAAGGCTTCCAACAGAGGATAGAGGGAAAAGGCTTGGGGTTGAATGGTTAAATAGCCCGCCTCGGCCTTGGAGAGTTCCTGAAGATCCCAGGTTAAACGCTCTAATCGGCGAGTTTCTCCCACGAGGCGCTGGTAAAGTTCAGGGGACGGGGCGATATTGCCGTCCGCCAATTCTTCTAAATATCCCCGCACCACCGTTAAAGGGGAGCGCAGTTCGTGGGTCAAGTCGCTAATCAGATCCCGTCGGCGCTGTTCCACGTCCGCCAAACTACTAGCCATGACGTTAAAACTCTTTCCCAGTTGGTTAAATTCGGGAATCATCGTCTCCGGCATCCGCTCCTCCAAATTGCCGGCGGCTAATTTTTGGGTAATCTCCTTCATCTGCTTTAGGGGTTGACAAATCCGCTCCGCCGCTAAGTAACTCAGCCCCCCCGCGGCGCTGGCGCCGAAAATCACGGCCCAGAAAGCGCTGCTGTTCCAGGCGGTCTCAAAGCCTTTCACTAGATAAGTGCGGGCGGAGCGGACGGTGATAAAACCCTGATTCTCCAGTTGTTCTAATCGGAGCAGAAACATTTTTGGGGAGGAGAGCTTAGCTAAAATGACAAAACTGGCCAAGCCCACCAGCATCACCGTCAGGTGGGAAAAAAAGAGCCGCGTTCCGAGGCTGAGTTTAGGCATGAGAGGGGCATGAGAGGGTTTGAGGTTTGTCAAAGCGATCCCTAGAAGCGCCCAAAGACGGGCATAATGTTAAAAATTATTAACGTTTTCCGCCGACCTTGCGGCTTCTCCCTCCCTCGTTATGGGCAAACCCCGTATCCTCTCCGGCGTCCAACCCACCGGCAACCTCCACCTCGGCAACTACCTCGGCGCCGTTCGCAACTGGGTGGAACTTCAGTCCGAGTATGAGAATTTTTTCTGCGTGGTGGATCTTCACGCCATTACCGTTCCCCATAATCCCCAAAGCTTAGCCCAGGATACTCAAGCCGTCGCCGCTTTATACCTCGCCTGCGGCGTCGACCTCCGGTATTCCACCATCTTTATCCAGTCCCATGTGGCGGCCCACAGCGAATTGGCTTGGCTGTTGAACTGTTTTACGCCCTTGAACTGGTTAGAGCGGATGATTCAGTTTAAGGAAAAGGCCCTGAAACAGGGGGAAAACGTCAGCGTGGGACTGCTGGATTACCCCGTCCTCATGGCCGCCGATATTCTCCTCTACAGCGCCGATAAAGTGCCCGTGGGGGAAGACCAAAAACAACATTTAGAACTGACTCGGGACATCGCTATCCGGGTCAACGATAAATTTGGACAACCGGAAAACCCCGTCTTAAAAGTGCCCGATCCTCTCATTCAAAAAGCCGGCGCTCGGGTGATGAGCCTCGCGGACGGAACCAAGAAAATGTCGAAATCCGACGAATCGGAGTTAAGCCGGATTAACTTGCTAGACTCCCCGGAAACAATTCAGAAAAAGATCAAAAAATGTAAAACCGATCCCGTTAAGGGTTTGTGGTTTGACGACCCCGAGCGCCCGGAATGCCATAACCTGTTAACGCTGTACCAACTGCTCTCGGGTCAAAGTCGGGAAAGCGTCGCGGCGGAATGCCGGGAGATGGGCTGGGGTCAGTTTAAACCGCTCCTTGCGGAAACCGCCATCGAGGCCCTGCGACCCATTCAAGATAAATACCAAAAGATCATGGCGGATCCCGGCTATCTCCAATCCGTCCTCCGGGAAGGGAACCATAAAGCCAACCAGGCGGCGACGGCGACTTTGGAGCGAGTGCGGGAAGCCGCGGGGTTTTTGCCCAAAACTTAATTCAGTTATCAGTTATCAGTTACCAGTTATCAAACTTCAAGGAATAGACTGCTGAGATCACCGACAAGCTAATTTTGAAAGTTTGGCTCTGTCCATTCTCCCTAACTCCCAATTCCCAACCCCTACTCCCTAACTCCTACTCCCTAACCAATGCCAACGCCCTTCCGCCAAGCCGCCGAGTCCGGCGCTTTCTTGATTACCGCCGAAGTGACCCCGCCCAAGGGCGCCGATCCTCAACGGATGTTGGCCGTGGCGGAAAAACTTAAATCCCGAGTGCATGGGGTGAATATCACCGACGGCAGTCGCGCCGTTCTGCGGATGTCTTCCCTAGCGGCTTGTGTTTTGCTCCAGCGGGCGGGAATTGAACCGATTTGCCAAGTCACCTGCCGGGACCGGAACGTCATCGGTTTACAAGCGGATTTAATGGGCGCCCAGGCGCTGGGGATAACGAATATTTTGGCGCTCACCGGCGATCCCCTCAAGGCGGGCGACCATCCCCAGGCGAGGGCGGTCTATGACCTAGAATCTGTTCGTTTGCTGAAACTGATTCAAAGTCTCAACAACGGCGCCGACTATAACGGAGCGCCGTTAGGGGACGGAGCCTTAGACCTTTTTCCCGGCGCCGCGGCGGACCCCCAGTCCGATAGTTGGTCGGGGTTGCAGAAACGTTTTGAGCGAAAGCTCCAAGCCGGCGCTCAATTTTTCCAAAGTCAGTTGATTACGGACTTCGAGCGCCTGGATAAGTTTATGACCCAGGTGGCGGCGGGATGCGGGAAACCCATTCTGGCGGGGATTTTCCTGCTCAAATCCGCTAAAAATGCCCGTTTTATCCAACGAAACGTGCCGGGAGTCCATATTCCCGAGGCTTTAATTCAGCGCCTGGAACAAGCGCCGGATCAGCTTCAGGAGGGGATTACTATCGCCGCCGAGCAGGTCAAATTAGCCAAAGACCTCTGTCAAGGCGTCCATTTAATGGCCATTAAGCGGGAAGATTTAATCCCGGAAATTCTGGATCGCGCCGGTATCGGGGCGCTGTAACATAACCTATGCCTCTCCAAGCCTATCTTGACAACGCCTTTGATTTAGAGTCCCATTTACAGGACTTTTTAGGATTAGACCGAGCCACCCTAGAGCGCCGTTTGGGGGAAAGTAAAGAACAATTAGCGACCCTGGGCCATCGAGATTTTGATTGGAGTCAAGCGGAAGCGTTCTATCAGGATCAAGTGGGGGATATTTATCTCTTTGAACTGGGCGCTTGGCACCTGAGTAGTCGGGATTATATCGGCGACACGATTCGGTTGATTCGGGACTACGGTCAGGGTCGAGTCCTGGATTTTGGCGGCGGTATCGGCACCCACGCCATCGCCGCGGCGCTGTGTCCTCAAATTGAAAAAGTGGTCTATTGCGACCTTAATCCTATTAATTTAAAATTTGTCCAGTTTCGCCTGGAGCGGTTGGGGCTGACAGATAAAGTGGTCTGCCAAACGGCGCCGACTGGGGAAATGTTTGACGCGATTCAATGTTTCGACGTCCTTGAGCATTTGCCAAACCCGGCCCGACAACTGCGGCGCTTTGCCCAAATGCTGGCTCCCCAGGGGCGCTTGATTACCAACTGGTACTTTTTCAAAGGCTTTGAGGGCGAATTTCCTTTCCACTTAGACGATCCAGAGCAGATCGAGGCCTTTTTCCTCACCCTGCAAGCGGAATTTTTAGAAATTTTCCACCCCTATTTCACCACCGCCCGCTGTTATCGCAAACTCAACGGCGCCGAGGAAGGGGCGGCTTGAAAACTTCTATAGCATTTACGGATGAGTCGTGAACGCAATCCCATGACGATCCCCCCTAACCCCCCTTGGAAAGGGGGGAGCAAGATCCAAAGTCCCCCTTGCAAAGGGGGATTTAGGGGGATCAAACTTCAAAACAGGTCTTTAACCGAGATCTGTACACACCCAAGCTTTAGCAAAGGGGCGCTAATCGGAGCGGAGCTTGTTCGGGATCTCCTTAGACCCGCTTCGGCGCTACATCCGCTCTAACACGGCGATCCCCAACAGTCCCAGACCCAGTTTTAGCGTCCGGGCGCAGAGGTCGCAGAGGAGGAGTCGAGAACCGCGTTGGGGTTCCGGCGCCTTGAGGATGGGGCAGTCTTCGTAGAAGCGGTTGAAGTGTTTGCTCAATTCGTAGAGGTAATCGCAGAGGCGGTTGGGCAAAAGGCTGGTTTCCACTTCCGCCAGAACGTCCGGCAGGGCCAACAGCGCCTTGGCGAGGGTCAGTTCGCTCGGCTCCGCCAGTTCCAAAGCGCCGATTTGTCGCTGTTCTAAATCTAAATCGCCCTCCCGAGCGATACTTTGAATGCGGGCGTAGGCGTAGAGGAGATAGGGCGCTGTGTTGCCCTGGAGGGCCAGCATTTTGTCGTAGCTAAAACAATAGTCGCTCAGGCGATTTTGGCTCAAATCCGCGTATTTAACGGCGCCGAGACCCACCCGTTGGGCCACTTCGTTGATAAAGTCGGCGCTTTCCGTCCGGCCTTCGCTCTCCAGTCGGGACTCCAAATCCTGACGGGCCCGGGCCACGGCTTCATCGAGAAGATCCTGGAGACGAATGGTGTCCCCGGAGCGGGTTTTCAGCTTTTTGCCGTCCTCGCCTTTCACTAAACCAAAGGGAACGTGCAGGACGGTTTTCTCCGGGGGAATCAAACCCGCCCGCAGGGCGACTTGAAAGACCTGGGCAAAATGATTGGCTTGGCCGCTATCGGTAACGTAGAAAATTGCGTCGACCTGGTCTTCAGTGAACCTATATTTAAGAGCCGCTAGATCCGTCGTCGCGTAGTTATAGCCGCCGTCGGACTTCTGGACAATTAAAGGCAACGGGGCGCCGTCCTTGTTGTTAAAGCCGTCGAGGAAAACGCACTGGGCGCCCTGATCTTCCGTCAGTAAACCCGCTTGATTTAAACGCTCAATCACCCCCTCTAGAAAAGGATTATAAAAAGATTCCCCCCGTTCCGTTAGGCAAATATCTAACTGTTCGTAAATGCGGGCAAATTCCCGCCGGGACTGGTCGCAGAGCAAGCGCCAGGCGTTTAAACTCTCCGGGTCTCCCCCCTGGAGCGCCACCACCGCCTGCCGGGAGATTTCTTTAAACTCTGCGTCGGCGTCGAAGCGGGCCTTGGCTTGGCGGTAAAAACTGACCAGATCTCCTAGATCCAAAGAGTCCGCCTCCGTCAGCGCCTGGGGATGGACTTCCCGCAGATAGGTAATCAACATGCCAAACTGGGTGCCCCAGTCCCCCACGTGGTTTAGGCGCAGAACGTCGTAGCCTAAAAATTCCAAGGTTCGAGCCAGGCAATCGCCAATAATGGTAGAGCGCAGATGGCCGACGTGCATTTCCTTGGCGATATTGGGGCTGGAAAAATCCACAATCACCCGGCGCCGGTTTGGGCTAGGTTCCACGCCTAAACGGGGATCGCCCTGAAGGTCTCGCAGTTGGGCCGCTAGATACTCCGGTTTCAAGGTCAGGTTAATAAAGCCGGGGCCGGCGATTTCCGGCGCTTGGCAAAGATCTCCCAGTTCTAGGCGCTCCACAATCTGGGCGGCGATAGTCCGGGGCGGTTGCCCCAGGGTTTTCGCCAGGGGCAGGGCGATATTGCACTGAAAATCCCCAAATTTAGGATTGGTGGCCGGAACCACCAAGGGTTGGGGGAGGGGAACGGCAAACAGAGGCGCGAGGGTTTCGGCAAAACGGGCCGTTAACTGCTGGAGGGGGGAAGACATGGGGAACATCTCACTTTTGCGACTAGTACGCCTCAAACCTTGACCCTCACCCTAAATCCCTCTCCCAAAAAGGGAGAGGGACTTTGGCTCCCCTTCTCCCGCCTTGGGAGAAGGGGCCGGGGGATGAGGGTAAACAAAACCACCGACAAATCTGAGACGCACCCGAAGACATGGAACGCTGAGAAGACTGCTCAGACTCAAAGATTATAGGGGACGGAGATTCGCCAGGGCTAACCGTAGCGGAATTAACAGATTTTCTCGGCGCCGCCCTCTAGAGTTCGGGTCACTCTCCTCCCCACGGCAAATGTAAAGATAAGTTACAATAACTTGACAAGACTACCAGTGATCCCCATGACCCCTACCCTTTGCCCCGCGACCCTGGAAACCTTAATTACCGACTTTTTCCGTCGTAGCGCCGGAGAGTGGCGTTCCCAGCGCCGGTATTACACCCTCAACGGGACGGAGGAACCCCAGGAGGTCGCCAGTGACATCACCGTGGTCTTTTTAACCGCCGGCGCCCCAGAATTGGAACATCTCGCTTGTTTGCACCAGTTAGAGAAGGCGGAGCATCTCGTCTGCGGCGCTCGGGTGACCTGGGAAAGCCATTATCCCCAACCCCACCGCAAACCCAGTAAAGGCTCCACCATTTTCGGCGCCGGGGGCGCGATTCTCTATCGGGACAGGGGCTTCGCCACGGCTAAACCCGTGGTGGCGGACTACAGCTTTACCAACCCCCAGACCATGACCCTGAAAACCGAGTATAACGGCGCCAGCTTTGAGGAAGAACTGAAGTTGATCGGAGCTCAATACCGCACCCGCCAGACGATTATTTCCCGGGCGGGTCAAGAGCAAATGATTGGCCAGTACTTGGAAACGCGCCGGAGTTAAGCCCTAGGCGACGCGGGTAAAATACAGCGCCGCGAGGAGAATACAGCCCAAGAGCGCCAAGGGAACGAGCAAACTGGATAATTCGGGCATCCGGGACAAGACCTAGGGGGAAAATTTAGCCGAACAGGGTAAGATGACTAGGATAAAGGCAATTCTGAGTTTAAACCGCATCGACTTTGAAATCCTAAGTCTCCGGTTCCCCTCCCCCGGAGGGGTTAGGGGCGGGTGAGTTTCTCAAGGTTAGAACCTGCCCCCCAGCCCCCTCCCAAGGAGCTTGATGACTGGTTTCAATGTGGAAAAGTTTAGCGCCGGAATTGTTTCTAGGGTCAACACCCAAGCCACGTCACTTTAAACCAAGAGCAAACCTCGGCTTGCGCGTCAAGGGCTACCGCTGGAATGAGCATCGAAACCTACCTGAATCACCCCACTTTTGGTCTCCTTTATCGGGTTTGTCTGTTGGATGAAACTCGGGAAATCTTTACGACCCTCTACGCCCAGCGCCTCTTTTTTTTGGTGGTGACCGCCGCCGAGTCCACCCGTTTTGAGTCCATGACCCGGGCCGAAGCGAAGTTAATGATCGAAAATCGTCTCCGCGCTCTGCGGCGCTCGGGGGATCTCCAACAATACCAAGAAGCCCTGAAACTTTACCAGACCCATTTTTAGAAGATGTTGGGAAAGTTCCTCGCTCTCTTAGTCAAGCCCCCTACACTTCGGCGTTGCTCAGTGGAACAATCCCCCTTGGGAAGGGGGACTTTAAAATCGGTTCCCCCCTTTCAAAGGGGGGCTAGGGGGGATAAAACTGAGAAGTTGACCTTTATTCAACACCGCTTAGAGGGCTTTTCTCGGCTATGACTAACGAGCTAAGCCAACTGCGGGCGCTGCAAAACGCCCTGCGCCCCGGCGTCAAGCTGGTGGCCGTCAGTAAAACCGTCGGCGCCGAAACCATCCGTCAAGCCTACGGCGCCGGGGTGCGGGACTTTGGGGAGAGCCGAGTTCAGGAAGCTTTGCCGAAAATGGAGCGGTTAGCGGATTTAACGGATCTGACTTGGCATTTTATCGGGCGCTTACAGGCCAACAAAGCCCGCAAAATTATCGAGCATTTTCCCTGGATTCATTCCGTCGATAGCTGGGCGATCACCGAGCGCCTAGAGCGAATCGCCGGGGAATTAAAGCGCCGTCCTCAGATTTTATTACAGGTCAAACTTTGGCCCGACGAAACGAAAACGGGCTGGTCGGCCCGCGAGTTAGAGGACGCTCTGCCCCGCCTTCAGGCGCTGGAGCATCTACAACTGCGGGGGTTAATGGCCATTTTGCCCCTGGGCTTAACCCCGGAGGAGCGCCTCGCCGCCTTTCAAAAAGTGGCTCAGTTAGCCCAATCCCTTCCCTTGCCTTTGGAAGAATTATCCATGGGCATGTCGGGGGACTATCCCCAGGCGCTGGCCGCGGGCGCGACGCTGATTCGGGTGGGCAGTCTCATTTTTGGGCGGCGCTCTGTTTAGGAGCCGTTTCCCCTTGTTAAAGGCTACCGTGCATACACAAGTGTCAAAACCCCCTCTAACTCCCCCTTGGTAAGGGGGAGAACCGGAAATCTTTGTTCCCTCCCCTTACCAAGGAGAGGGCTAGGGAGGGGTTCTTGATAGAATTTCAGCAATTATTTGAGTTATGTGTACACCGTAGTTGTTAAAGGGGGGTTAGGGGGGATCGGGCGTTGACTCATTTTCCAAATCCTCTTCCTCCAGCGCCGGGGGTTGCTGAAAACAGAGCAGGGCTTCGTAGAGACTTTGGAGATAGCGGAGGTTGTCGCTTTCCTGGGGGAGGGGTGGTAGAATCAGCGCCTGATCCGCCGTTAAGAACACTAAGCCGACGTCCTTTTGGGGTGAAAACAGCGCCGAGACGACCTGTTGGGTGGGGAGTTTACCCAAAGCATACTGATCCAGGAAAAAACGTAGGAAATGGCGGTCAATGACGGTGTGTTTTTGGCGGCTCAACTGCCAACCCCGATAGATTAAAATCCCTACGGCGCCGACAAGAGAGAGGAGAGTGAGCCAGGAATAGCCTCTGCCAAAGCCAAGGGAGAAGGTAACGGTTCTGGCGGTTAGCACCCCGTCGATCAGCCGCCCCGCCTGGAGCATAAACCCCGACGTCAGGAGCGCGAAGATTAAAAAACCCGATTCCCGAACCAATTCCTTGAGAAAGGCCCAGGAATCCCCCCAGCGCCACCGGGAAAAAATATGCCACTTGGCGGACGTAATCTGACAACCCACCCCGGGCCGTTGCCCCGGAGGGAGCGCTAGAGACTGGGTAACAATGCCCTGTTCGGCGTAGCTCCCCCAACCGGCGCTGTCGGCGAAGACGCAGTCTAGATCTAGGGCGGTTTGTAGGGGTTGGGCTAGGGCCAAGAGGTCTGGCAGGCGCTCGCTTTCCGCCAGTAGCCAATCTGATTGATCCATCAGTAAAAGCTTTAATTGCCAGACTCGCCCCAGACGATGACTAAAAGCGCCGGCCCGCAATTCCCGCAGGGTAATCGTTAATCGTCGGGTCTGCTCCGGGGTAAAGTCCCAGCGAAAGGGGGCCACCTGACTCCGCCACTGCCAAAGGCCGGCGCTGTTTTCGCTGAGTTCCACGGCCCGCCAAGCTTGGCCCCGTCGATAGGCCCGAACCGCTAGGGCATAATCCAGATACCAGAGGACAAAAAAGCTGAAGGCGACCCACGGCGCCGTTTGGGAGAGGCGATAGCTTAACCAGGAGAGAAACAGGAACAGGACAAATAAGAGTAAATTGAGCCATTCTTCCTCCTGGGTTTTGCCCTCTAGCAATTCCGCCCAGAGGAGACGCAGACAAAACCGGTAGAGGCGCTGGAAGAGGTTTTTCATCTGCACCCAGGGCCAAAGGACTCGTTCGTAGGGACTGGGGCGAGGCGCAAAAATTCGGCCCCGGTGGCGCAGTTTGGGAGCGGGGGAAAGGGAATTTTCGGCTGGCGGCTCAGGCATAAAGTTTCCGGTTCCGCTCCTTGGAGGGGTTAGGGGTGGGTCTAGCCCTGTGTCATCATTCATTGTTTAACTGCTGTAAAAACCGCTCGTAATTGGCGCGAACGGTTCGGGTATCAGAATGACCAGTGCCGAGGCTGACTTCAAAAATAGCCAAAGCTTCTCTGTAGAGGGGGTCCGCTTCCCTGTATTTTTTTTGCATTTCGCACAATAATGCCAAATTGTTCAGATGATTGGCTAATTGAGGATGATTGGGGCGTAAGGATTGCCGATCAATGGCTATAGCCTCTCTGTAGAAAGATTCTGCTTCACTGTATTTCTCTTGAGATCTGTACAGAAATCCCAAATTGTGGAGATGACTGGCTAAGTAAGGATGATTGGAAACTAAAGACTGACGGTCAATAGCTAACGCCTCTGTGTAGAGGGATTCCGCTTCACTATACCGACCTTGAGCTTGGTATAGACCAGCCAAGTTGTTGAGGTGACGTGCTAATTGGGGATGATCGGGGAGTAAGATTTGACGGATGATGCTCAGCCCTTCTGTGTAGAGAGGTTCCGCCTCGCTATATCTACCCTGCGCTTGGTACAATCCACCTAAATTGTTAAGGTGAGTTGCTAAATTGAGATAACTAGCAGGTAAGGATTTTAAGTCAATATCTAGAGCATTTTTGTAGAGAAGCTCCGCTTCTTTATATTTTTCTTGCACTTGATATAGTTCTGCTAAGTTGTTGAGAGTGATGGCCAAAATTGGATCATTTTTTGGCAAAAATTTGGAGAGAATTAATAACACTTCTGTATAGAGAGGCTCAGCTTCATTATACCTCCCTAAGAACTTATACAGTACCGCTAGGTTGTTGAGGGCGGCGGCAATATCGGGATGGTTTTGGGGTAGGCGCCGTCGGGATAGGGAGAGACCTTTATTTAAGTAAACTTCAGACAGTTGATAGTCAAGAAAACCTTCATAAAAGCGACTGAGTCCTGTGTAGGGCGTAATCAGATCCTCATCAGCCAAGTCGTTCGCCCAAGTTTCCGCTACTTCCGCAATATGGGGAATAGAAGCCCGCGCCTTTTCATAGTCTTCTAGGGGCGCATTGTAGGCAATTGTTTCTGCCTCCGCGACCAGCACCGTAACAAAGGCCTGTCGGGCGGGCTGATCCAGACAATTAGGAATCTGGCGCCGGAAATAGTCCCAGATCAGGGGATGCAATTGATAGCCGGATAACCCCTCTTCCGGTAATTCCACAGACTGTAATAAAGCGTAGCGGAGCAGAGTTTGCCTGAGATCTCTTAAACTAAATTGGTCTAAAGTCGGGTTGCCTGAAGAAATTAAGATCTTTTCCACCAAACGCCATTCAATAGGGGCCGCCGCAAACATCGCTAAGAGAGCGGCCAAGCGTTGGGTCGGTGGATCGAGGGCTTGCCAGGATAAATCGAAAACCGCGTTCAGTCCCCTTTGGGCTACCGTCAAATCCGGGTTTTGAAAATACTGCGCCTCCAATCCCCTGGCCGTAAGCTCGGCGCTGATCTCCCCCAAACTCAAATTGGGATCTATGGCCAAGTAACTGCCCGCCAAGGCGATAGCCAGGGGTAAGCGCCCCAAGCGTTGACAAAGAGTTGCCGCTTCGGCCCGATCCCAGCTTCTCCGCTCCGGTGCTTGACTCCGGCGCTCCAAAAGTTCCACCGCTTCCGGCAGAGACAACTCCTCCAATGGCAACTCCTTCAACCCCGTTAACCTGACCCGACTGGTAGCCAAGACGCAAAAACGGTCGGCGCTGGGTAAAAACTTCTCAACCAGACGGTAATCGTCCAACGTGTTGAGATTATCCGCCACCACCAAAACCCGGTCTTCCCCCGGCCATTGCGCCCAGACCCGATCCACCTTCTGGGCTATGGGCAACTCTGGGGAGGGTTCTAAATGGAGACAGTTGCTCCCAAAAACGACAATATCCTGACCCGCCTCCTCCGGCGCTTCTAACCAGATCAGCCCGCTGGGGTAATCCTGACTGTGACGGGCCCAATATTGCAGAACCAACTCCGACTTACCAAGGCCGCCCATACCCCAGACCGAGACCCGTTGCCCCGCCGTTAACCACTGATGAAGTTTCGTCAGTTGCTTTTCTCGCCCCACAAAAGCGGCGACTGACTTTCTCCGTAAATTATTGGGAGCCTTGAACTTTACCGGCGCTCTCGACTCCGGCGACTCCAGTCAATCCGTTTTAGGCCGCTCAGCGCCGTGATGATGAATATGGGTACCGCCAAGAAATTGTGATTTGACTTCACCCTCAAACAGATAGCCCTGAGCCTGATCACGATTAATTTGAATGTTTTTTTTAATGGCTTCTGCTTGTCGTTTAAACTCTTCGTTCTGCGCCAGCAACGTCTGAAGTTGAGACTTAAGTTCTTCTAGCTCAGGATCGGCGCTGATGGCTTCTACATCTATAAGCGCTTGATCTGGATTCGGTTCTTGCCCTGCGGCTAACGCCTTGCCTGTGGGGGTATTAGCCAATTTCCTTCTTAGCAGTTGACGACCGACATCCCAAGTATCTTCGCCAGCCTTATTGACAATGCCACTACTGTAAATGCCCAGAATCATCAGTAACGCCGCAGTAATGGGATCCATAGCTAATTTTCCCACAATGACAAACCTCCTTCATCATAGGACAACTTTCCAAAACGAGATTATAGAACACGACTATTATATTTCGGGTTCCCCTCCTTGAAGGGGTTAGGGGTGGGTCTAACCCTGTGTCATCAATCATTTTTTAACTACTGTGAAAACCGCTTATAATTGGTGCAAACAGTTTAGGTATCAGAATGACCAATGCCGAGACTGACCTCCAAAACAGTTAAGGCCTCTTTGTCGGCTGAACGAGTCCGTTCTGATCCAAAACCATGAAATCCGCTTTGCCATGGTCGATCTGGCCGCGACGGCGCAAGAGATCCGAGAACAGCATACGAAAATTTTGTATAATCCCTAGTCATGCTTTCTCAACCGATTGATGAAGGTAGAGAAAGAATTAGGCTAACCATGGTTCTGGCTCAAAAACCGGCGCTGAATCTGCTTCTCGTCAGCAATGGCCACGGGGAAGACCAGATCGCCGCTAAAGTTCTTCGCTGTTTACAACAATTAGCGCCGGAGCATCACTATGCCGTCTTACCTCTGGTGGGAGAAGGTCGGGCTTATCGAGCTTTAGACGCGCCGTTTCTTTTAGACGGGCAATCCCTACCCTCCGGCGGCTTTATTTATATGGATAGTCGTCAACTGTGGCGGGATCTTAAAAGCGGTTTAGGTTCCTTGACCCTCCGGCAGTTCCAATCGATCCAAGGGTGGGCCCGAGACGGGGGGAAAGTGGCGGCCCTGGGAGATATTGTCCCCTTGTTGATGGCTTGGGGAAGCGGCGCCGACTACGCCTTTGTGGGCACCGCTAAATCCGACTACTACCTCCGGGGCGAGAGCGGTTTCTGGCGCCGAGCCTCGGATTATTATCCCTGGGAGCGCTGGCTCCTGAGTCGTCCCCGATGCCGGGGCGTTTTAGTCCGGGATAGTCTCACCTGCAAGGGTTTAGAGCGATTAGGCCTCTCTAACGACTACGCCGGCAATCCGATGATGGACGGACTAGAGCCGCGGATCAATCTTGAGACGTTGCTGGAGATTAGCCCGGCCGTTTTGAAATTAGTCTTGTTGCCGGGTTCCCGAGCGCCGGAGGCCCATGAAAATTGGCGCTTAATACTGAAAGCTTTAGCGGGTTTGACGTCCCGCCCTGTGGCGGCTCTAGCGGCGCTAGCGCCGGGATTGGCCCTAGAGTCGTTTCTGGATTTGGCGCTGGAGGACGGCTGGCGTTTGGAGTCCCAACTTCCCCCCGGCGAGTTAGCCCGTCTTGATCCCCAGATTAAGCCCTTACGCAAGTTGAACCAGTCCCTCATCCTCACCCAGGGAGCCTACCCCGAAGCCCTCCATTGGGCCGACGCCGCCCTAGCCATGGCCGGAACCGCTACGGAACAGGTCGTCGGTCTCGGAAAACCCGCCGTTACCCTCGTCGGCGCCGGCCCCCAATTTAACGAGAGCTTTGCCCGGCGTCAAACGTTCCTCCTCGGAGAATCTGTTATCCTTGTGTCCGCGCCGGAAGAGGCGGGCCCGGCACTGCTGAAGATTCTCGCCGATCCCCGTCAATTAGGGATTTTGGCCGCCAACGGTCTCGCTCGTTTAGGGCCTCCCGGCGGCGCCGAGAGGATCGCTGGCAAACTCCTAGGATATTTCGGCGCCGAGTAAACGTTGATAGTCTTGTGAGTCGACGCTTTACAAAGTGAGACTAAGGCGTTAATTTTGACACTATTCCAACTTTGACTCTCCCGCGCATTCTCTGCTGAGAGGGGCCCAAATCACTCGATTCTCTTACAAATATGGATCGCCAATCCAATGGAAAATAATCCCCTCCGTCAGTCCCTAGAGAAAGCGCGCTCAAAACTTACCAGCCGTTATTTCTTAGATCTCAATGGAGACTCCCGGCAAACTATTTTTCTAGCCTCCAGCGCCCGTAGCGGTAGCACCTGGCTGGGTCAATCCTTGGCTAGACTGAGCGGCGCTCGCTTGATTTTTGAACCCTTTCACACTCGTAATTCTCCCCTAGAATCCGCTCGAAACTATCCTCCTTATTGGCGCGCTCAGAGCGATTATTCTGAGTATTTTCAAGAGGTTAACTCTATCCTACAGGGAAAAGTACGAGGTCAATGGACAGATACTCTCAATACCCAACTTTGGGTCTCTCGAAGATTGGTTAAGGATATTCACTCTAATTTAAGATTAGGGTGGTTAATTAATCAGTTCCCAGAAACAAAGTTTATTTTATTGCTCAGACATCCTTTTCCGGTCATTAAGTCTATTTGTGGCATGAAGAGAGCCACGCCAAAAATAGGGGAAATGCTTGAACAGCGGGAGTTGCGGGAAGATGTTTTAAACACATACTTGGACATTATTAGCTCTGCCCAAAGCGATTTTGAAAAATATTTTGTGACCTGGTGTGTCGAACAGTGGGTTCCCCTGAATTGCTTAGGACATTCAGACCGTCTTTCATTGGTCTTTTACGAAAATCTTTGCCTTGATCCCCAAAAAGAACTTCGGCGCCTTCTGGATTTTTTAGAAATTTCGGTTCCAGCGTCGCAGTTAGAGGCGGAAGCGGAGCGGATGAAGCTCCCCTCGGCTTCCGCGTTTATCTCTAAGTCTCTAGATAAAACGACTAAGAAACAAATTTTCGCCAACTATGATCCCCAACAAATGATCGATTGGCGCTCGAAACTCAACGCCGAAGAAATGACTTTTGGCTTGAAGGCGCTGGCGGCCTTTGGTCTGGACTCAATCTACAACGAAAGTTTGCTTCCCCAATGGCCGTTACGATAGTCGCCAATACTACCAGCCCACAAGCGCGTCGTACTCCGCGGCCGCTTCCGGGCCGGCGCCGGTCTCGCCTTCCGCGTCCTCCCGGACTTCGGTGCAAAAAGTGGCGGTGTTGAAGCCCCCAAAGCGTTGAACCGTGCTGGAGCGAACCCGTAAATTGGGGCTAGGAAACCAAAATCGCTCTAGGGTGGTCATGGTTTCGTACTCGGTAATCAGGAGCAGAGCGCCGTCGGGTTCAATTTGATAGCGCCCGGCGATGGGGACAATTTCGGCATAGCCCCGCTCCCGGAGCAGAGCGCCCTGTTGGGGGTTATCGGCGTCGGGAATCAGGGCGAACACCGTTGTGCCTTCGTGATTTTCATCCTCTTTATCCCAAGCCATGACGCCTTGCCAACGCACAAAAGCGCCGCCCACGGTTTCGGCGGGATCGACGCCGTGGAGTTGGCAAATTTCAATCACCCGGGGATCGTCGGCGCCGAGGGGATCGACAAAAATCTCGGAACTCCCGGTTTCCGCCCGTCGAAAGGCCAGGTGATGGGTCGCCCGTTGCGAGCGCCAAGTGCCGGCGCTTTTCTGAAAAAAAGCCATTGCGTCCATATTGATGAAAGATTCACTCCCGATGCGCTGAAGAGAGGTCAGGGTTTAGTGTATCGCAAACCCTAGGGAAGGAGATTGAAGAAGCTGTCCTCACCATTCCTGGGTCAAAATTTGGGGGCGACAGGGTTTAATTTGGGCCGCGACTTGCTCGGCGCCTTCTTCTCGTAGATCGTCGATAAACCCTTGCTCGGCGCCCTGGGCTTCCGCTTCGCTCTCAAAGGGGCCGAAGTAATAAAGACAGGGAGGATAGTCAGTGTAAATTTCAATCCACCAGGCCACCGTCGCGGGGGGCTGGAGAGCGGAGGTGGGGGTAACCTGGATCACCCGGTCGCCCTTCTGGCTCAAACGCTGGAGGGTTTGACTGAGTTGAGGGTAGGCGACCTTGAGAAAATAGCGATTGCGGTTAGCGGGCAGAAGTCGGGTCGCGGGGGGGCGGGGGATCACCTCCAGAAGGTATAGCGAAGACTCCAAAGAAGCGCCGCTCTCATTGAGAACCATAACAGGGTAGGGGTAGGGGGTTGATTCTGGAAAAAGGGAAAAAAGACCCGGCTAAATTTGGATCTGAACTCCCCGCCAAAAGGCGACGTAGCCCTGAATCTCCTTAGCCCGCTCCTTGGGGTTGGGATAGTACCAGGCCGCGTCGGGGTTTTCTCGCCCATTCACGATGAGAGTATAGTAGCTGGCTTCCCCTTTCCATGAACAAATCGTATGGGTCTCGCTCGCTTGAAAATATTCTAGGTTAAGGGACTCCGGCGGAAAATAATAATTTCCTTCCACTTGCCGACACTGATCGCTCGCCGCTAAAACCGCGCCGTTCCAGATTGCCTGAACCATCGGAATCCCCCCAAAAAACAGATTAGACCTAGGGCTTAATTATACCGGCGCCTTAGACAACTCCAAGGCGCTGGGGGGTCGGGGCCAGACAAAAACGCCGAAAATCTTCAGGTTAACGACGAAATAGCTCCGGTCGCGCCCGCCAGACCCCTTCTAAAAAGCGCCGCAGTTGGGGTTTTGCGTCCCCCTTCGGGTCTTTAGCGTCAAGAATAGGCAGAAGAGATAAAAACTCCCAGTCTTCCGCCGCCCGAAAGAGCGCTAGAGGATACACGATATCGCTAGCTTCCCGAGCGTCTAGGGTCAATTCCTCCGTCACCAGAACCCAGGGGCGGAGCCAACAGGTTTGCGCGCTGTCAACGACCTGAATGACCTCTCCGTATAGCCGAGCCGGGGGGTGATCGAGACAGACGATTTGGCGAGATGAAAAAGCCATGACGCCTCGGAGCAAAGTCGCCTAATTTTTAGGTATAGAGTTTTCGCTTTGTAGTTTATTCTAGGGCAGAGAGCGTTTTAAATTGAATCATGGGGGCCATAAAGTATGATCAACCGATGGATCCGGGGAACCGGGAACGCGATCTTGGCGGTGGGTCTGCTCCTTCTGCCCGGACTACCCGCGCCGGCCCAACTGCCCCCCGCCCCTGAACCGCAAGGGGAAGAAGCGCCGGCCCCGATCCTGCGGGGAGTCCGTTTAACGGGTAACACCGCCTTCGCCGCGGCGGATTTGCGGTCTCTCTGGGAGCCGCTTCTGAACCAGCCGGTGACGGAAGCCCAACTGGAGGGCCTAGCCCAGGGGATTACCCAGCGGTATCTAGAGGCGGGTTATCTCAACTCCCGGGCCCGGGTCGACTCCTTTTCCCCAGAGGGCGTCGCTATCCTCAGCGTCCGGGAGGGGGAACTGGGAACCGTTGTTATCGAAGGCGCTCCCCGGCTGGAAACCTATATCCGAGATCGGGTCGCGCTCGGCGCCGGGCGGCCCCTGAATATTCGCAATTTAGAAACTCAACTCCGTTTACTCAAAGCGAATCCCTTATTTAAGTCCATCGACGCCAGTTTGCGGCCGCCCGAAACCGCTCTAGAGGGGGAAGAAGACCAAGAGACAGCGCCGGAAAGCAATAAAACGGATTTAATTGTTCGGGTCGTAGAAGCCAATCCCGTTTTTGGTCAGGTCGGATTAGATAACTATTCTCCCCCGAGTATCGGCGCTGTCCAGTTAAGTCTCAGCGCCGGTTATCGGAACCCGACGGGCTTGGGAGACACGGTCTTTGTTTCCTACCGTCCCCGTTTGGAGGCTTTTCTAGACAGTTATCGCCTGGACACGTTTTACCAAGTCCCCCTCAACCCCCAAGACGGAACCCTCGCCTTCAGCGTCTTCATTGACCGCAATAAAATCCTGACGGACGAATTTACTCCCCTCAATATTCGGGGCAACTCGGACCGCTATGTGGTGGAATACCGCCAGCCTTTGATTCGCACCCCCGACGAAGAGTTTGCCTTAAGTTTCGGCGTTTCCTACGATTCCGGGCAAACCTTCGCCCTAGATCAAGGGGTGCCCTTTGGCTTTGGCCCCAACGCCGAGGGCTACAGCGAAAGCTCTCCCCTTTTGTTTACCCAAGATTACACCGTCCGGGATAGCGTCGGCGTCTGGGCCCTGCGTTCCCAGTTTAAATTCGGCACCGGGTTGTTCGGCGCCACCAATAATCCGGCGCCCATTCCCGACGGCTACTTTTTCGCCTGGTTGGGACAAGTCCAGCGCCTACGACAGTTCTCGGAGAATAATTTTTTGATTATGCAGTTGGATACGCAGTTCTCCGCCAACCCCCTCCTCCCCATGGAGCAATTTGTGATCGGCGGCGCCCAATCCGTGCGGGGTTACCGTCAGAATGTGCTGGCGGGGGATAATGGTATCCGTTTTTCTATCGAAGACCGGATCGCCTTGGCGAAAGACGGGGAAAACCGGGCCGTGTTTACGTTGGCCCCTTTCTTTGACTTCGGCGCCGTTTGGAATGCGGCGGGCAATCCCAACCAATTGGGCGCGAATAAAAATATGTTGGCGGCCTTAGGTCTAGGGCTTATCTACCAACCCATTGCGGGGTTAACCCTGCGGGTCGATTACGCCCCGCCGTTGATTAATCTCAATATCCGGGGTAATAACATCCAGGACGACGGACTGTACTTGGGAATTAACTACGAGTTTTAAGGTTATTTCGCCAGTTGATCCTGGGGCAAAAATCCCCGCTCCCGGGGTAGGGGAGCCACCGGCGCCGTTAGGAGAAAGTCCCCGGCTTCAATCCACGTCTTCAGGGTTTGGGCCGCCTCTCGGGAACGGGCCATGCTGGCCAACGGCGCCACCCGCACGGTTTTGCCTTCAATGGTCATGCGGCCGCTTTTCAGTTGGGCGTAACTAACCAAGCCAAAAGTGGGGCGCACCCGGCGAGGAATAGAAAAGTCCATCACCGGCGCCACGATCTCTTCGTCCCGGACGGCGCAGTGGGCGATCACGCCTTCGTTGAGAACTGGCAGAGGAATCGCCACTCCCACCATTAGGGAAACGCCGTAGTTTTTGAAATAACAGCCCCGCACCCAGTAGCCCTGCATTTGTTTCGCGTCCCCAATCAGCGCTAGGGTCGCCGCCGGGCCGATAGGGGTTTGGTTCGGGAGGCGCTTTTGCAGGGGAAAATGCTGGGTGCCTTCCCAGGCCACATAGCCCACCCCGCCTCCCAAGAAAATGCGGGTGCCAATGCCGACCGCCTCTAACAGCGGATCGTTAAATAACGGGGAAATCGCGCCGGGGTTGCCATAGACGGCGTTCCCTAACCGGGGTTGCAGAGGGCCGAGGTAAGTATAGAGCAGGCGCTCGCCGCCGTTGACTCCCACGACAAAGTTTTGGTAAAGGCCCCTAGGGCTGTAGAGGTAAAACTGGTTAATGGAGTCTTTGGTGATTTGGGTTTCCAGGGCGGTTCGGGGATAGCAATCCGTGCCCTGACCCAGCGCCCGTAGAGAAACGGATTTGCCGTTGATTAAATCCTCAATCACGTGGCCGCCTCCCCGCTCCTCTCGGGCGAAATGACCCCTTTGCTCGCCGTCGCCCAGTTCGGCGCTGGCGTAGTCCGCCGTAGCGGTGACGCCGAGGTATAAATCCACCGCGCCAAAGCCTCCGTAGGCGGGAATGCCTTCCAACCAGCATTGGCGAATTTTGATGGGGGGGTCGGTGTGGCCCAGATTAATGACGGCGCCGGCGGATTCTAACGGTTCAAAAGTTCCAGCGCAGACGACGTCCACCGTTTCGGCGATTTTACGGACGCCCCACTCCGGCGCTAGGGCTTTGACCTCTTCCACAGTCCAGACCACGGCTTGACCGCGGCGAATTTTCTCGTTAATTTCTTCCAAGCTACGCATTTCGGGGTTGCTCATAAGTCGGAGCTTAACTGGATAATATCAATTAACCTTGGCGTAGCGTCAGAAAAACAAACCCCCCTTAATCCCCTCCTAAGAGGGGAACCGGATTTTCCCCTTATCAACGGCTACGGTGGACACACAAGTCTTTGGTTTTGCCATTAACCTTATCTCGCCCCCTACACTTCGGCAGGCTCAGTGGGACAATCCCCCAATTCTGGGGGACTTTGAACTCAGAAAGGCTCCGAACTCCCCCCAAAATTGGGGGGCTGGGGGGGCAAAACGAGGCTGATGGGTAGATCTGTGTACACGGTAGCTTGCAAAGGGGGGTTAGGGGAGATTGAACTTTGTTAAAGCGCCGGGTTAGACAAATTCGCCTAAGTTAGACAACCGCTTAAACGTTATCGTCAACACTCGCCCTTCAAGATAGAAGAAATCAAAGCTCTCCCCCGCTCCCAGAGGACGCCGCCCATGAAACTGGTCTCTGTCATTATCCCGGTCTATAACGTCGAAGCCTATATCGCTCAAACCATTGAGTCGGTGTTGGCCCAAACTTATCAGAACTTTGAGATCATTATCGTCAACGACGATTCCCCTGACCGGAGCGCCGAGATTTGTCAACAGTTTTCAGACCCCCGCATTAAGATTGTTCACCAAAAAAACCGGGGCTTAGCCGGCGCTCGCAATACCGGAATTCGCTACGCCCAGGGCGATTACCTTGCCTTTTTGGACTCTGACGATCTCTGGGCGCCGGATAAATTAGCGAAACAGGTGGCCCATTTAGAGGCTTCGCCCCAGGTGGGGGTCAGCTTCTGCCGCTCCGCCTTCATCGACGGGACTGGGAAACCCCTTGGCATTTACCAAATGCCCAAGTTAACCGGCATTACCCCCGAGTATTTACTCTGTCGGAATCCTGTGGGCAACGGCTCGGCGCCGGTGATTCGCCGTCAGGTGTTAGACGAGATTTGCTTTTGGGAAAACCGTCACGGCGAAGCGGAAGACTTTTACTTTGACGAAGCCTTTCGGCAGTCGGAAGATATTGAATGTTGGTTGCGGATCGCTCTGCAAACCGCCTGGCAAATTGAAGGCATTCCCGAAGCGCTCACCCTCTACCGGGTCAACGGCGAAGGGCTGTCTGCGGATGTGATGAAACAGTTCGCCTCCTGGGAACAGATTATCGCTAAAACCGCGACCTACGCGCCGGACTTAATCGCCCGTTGGTTGCCCGTCGCCAAAGCTTATCAACTGCGCTATCTGGCTCGCCGGGCCGTGCGCCTGAAAGCGCCTCGTCAAGCCAAGGAGTTGGTTCACCAGTCCCTAGCCACCCATTGGCGGATTCTGCTCTCTGAACCCCGCCGCACCCTCCTCACTATCGGCGCCGCCTATTTATTAAATGTCCTCCCCTCCGGCGCTTATCGGGCTGTTGAAAACGCCGTCTTAAAAATCACCGGCGCGGCCCAGGGGCGGAAAATTGGTCGGGAAGCCCAAAAACGTCAAATTTTGGCGGCGGTTTAGTTTGCCCTTATCACCCGATCCCTTCTCCCATGGCGGGAGAAGGGGAGTTACAGTCCCTCTTCCTCCTTGGGAGAGGGCTAACTGTTTAAAGGTTATTAGTCGCAAAAGCGAGACGCCCCCAAGTTAAACCCCAACTTAAACGAAGTTAGACAGTCCCGTAGACGGGATCGTAGATCGGCGCCGACCATACTGAAAGAGTCAAGATTATCCCGCTCCCCAGAAGACCCAAGGAACCCCCATGAAACTCCTCCTCATCAGTTCCACCGGCGGACACTTCAACGCCCTGCTCCAACTCTCCAGCTTTTGGCAACAGCACGAGCGCCGTTGGGTCACCTTCAAAAGCGCCACCACGGAAAAGGCCCTAGAAAAGGAAACTGTCCGCTGGGCCTACGGCCCCACCAACCGCAATCTTCCCAATCTGTTTCGGAATCTGCGTCTGGCGGCCCGAGTCCTCTTTCAGGAGCGCCCGGACGTCGTCCTCACCACCGGCGCCGGGGTGGCGGTGCCCTTTATCATCCTCGCCAAGGTTCTAGGAATACAGACGGTTTTTGTCGAGTCCTACACCCGCGTTAACGAACTCAGTCTTTCCGCTAAATTAGCCTTACCGTTTACGGATCATCTCTACGTTCATTGGGATTCTCTTCAGAAAAAATATCCCCAAGCCCAATTAATTCGCGCTTAGCCACTCTGCCCTTCGATAAGCTCAGCGCACAAAATAGACTGAAGCCCGGCAATCTTAAAACTTAACTATACTAACTCTTCTAGGACACTCCCATGATTTTAATTACCGTCGGCACCGAAAAATTCCAATTCAACCGCCTTATGCAGTGGATCGACCGTCTGATTACTCAAGGTTTTCTGGATCCTCAAAAAGAAGAAATCGTGATTCAAGCCGGGGCCTGCGCCTTTGTGCCCCAGGGCGCTCAATCCCACCAAGTCCTCCCCGCGGATCAATTTCAGGCGCTCTTTGAGCGGGCCCGCCTGATTATCGCCCACTGCGGCGAAGGCACCGTCGATCTTCTCGCCGGCGCCGATAAGCCCTTCATCTTGGTTCCCCGGAGCAAACAGTTTGAGGAGCACGTGGACGATCACCAAGTGGAATTAGCGGAAAGTCTCGCCCGCCAAAATATTCCCGTGGCCTATACCCCCGGCGATTTAGCTCGCTTTCTGCTGGCGCCCTGGACCGCGAACATTTCCCTCTCCCCCAAAGCCTGCTACGCCCAAGCCAGTCGCCTTTTAGGCGCCAATATCGCCCAGCGCCGGGGTTCCGTTTCCCGTCCCGCCGCTCCGACGGCGCCGGTTTATTCCCCTAGCTGACCCAGCGCCGCTTCAACCTGTTGAAAACTCCGCTCTAAATCGGTAAACAAAAAATCCGGCGCCGTCCCGGCCCGGGCCGCGTTTTCCCACTGGCGACAGGCCTGAGCAAAGGCCCGAGCGCCAAGGTTGGCGCTGCTGGAGCCTAAACTGTGGGCCGCCCGCCGGAGGGTTTCCCAATCTTCTCCAGCCAGCGCCGTTTTGATCTGGGCCAGTAGGGTCGGCGCGGTGGTCAGATAGGTTTGGCAGAGGTCTTGAATAATTGCGGACGCCTGGTCTCCCCCGAGATCCCGTAGGTCTTGGAGAATGCGCGGATCTAAAACCGTCGCCGGGGGAAGCGCGGGCGGCGCCGGGGTCTCCCTAGGCCGGGCTTGGGACAGATTGACCCGTTGCAAAGCGCCGATCAGGTCTTTTTCCCGCACCGGCTTACTAATATAGTCGTTCATCCCCGCCTGTAAACAGCGCTCCCGGTCGCCGGGCATGGCGTAGGCGGTGACGGCGATAATCCAGGGCTGATCCGGCAAATCCTCCCATTGGCGAATGGCCCGGGCGGCGCTGAGGCCGTCCATCTCCGGCATTTCCACGTCCATCAAAATCGCGTCGTAGGGCGCCTGCCGGAGAGATTGCAGGACTTCCTGTCCGTTGCCGACGACGTCGGCCCGATAGCCCAGTTTTTCCAACATCAAGAGCGCCACTTTTTGGTTGACCGGATTGTCTTCCGCTAACAAGATCCGTAGGGGGCTGAGGGTTTTGATGGCCGCTTCCCTGTCTTGGGCGGAATAAGCCCGGCGAATCGAGGGGGGAGACTCCTGGGCGAAAATTTGGATTAACGCCTCGAAGAGAGCCGATTTTTTCACGGGGCTTTGGAGCCAAGCGGCAATGGCGACCTCCGTATTTTCCTGAAGTTTGCCGAGGTCAACGGGCAATGGGGTCAACATCAGAATGGGTAAGGCTTTTAGTCGAGAGATTTGCTCCGCCAGCGCCAAACCGTCCATTTCCGGCAAGTTTAGATCCACCAGCGCCGCGCCGAAGCTTCTCCCCTGCCGCAGGAGGGCCAGGGCCTCCCAGGGAGAATGGGTTAACGTCGGCGCCATGCCCCACTGACCGGTTAACTGGGCCAACCAATCGCCGTTGACGGCGCTGGCCGCGACAATTAGGAGGGATTGCTCTTGAAGAGGCGAGGCGTCCGGCTCGGAAAGGGACTGAGGCGCGGCCGGCGCCCGGAGGGTGAAGTAAAAGGTCGCGCCCCGCTCGGCGTTTGTCCCGGAGTCCTGAAAATCCGGGGGCGGCTCCCCCGCCGCGGCGCCGCGACTGACCATCCAAATTTGGCCCCCCATTAAATTGACTAGGCGCTTGCAAATCGCCAACCCCAAACCGGTGCCGCCGTATTTACGGGCGATGGCGGCGTTGACCTGACTAAAGGATTGAAACAAGAGGGACTGTTGTTCCGGCGCCACGCCAATGCCGGTGTCCTTAACCGCGAATTGCAGGGTCTCCGGCGCCGGGCCGGGGGAGACCAAGACTTGAATTTCCCCGGTTTCCGTAAACTTCACCGCGTTAGTGAGCAAATTAACCAAAACCTGACGAACTCGGGTTAAATCTCCTAAAATTCGGGACGGCGTCTGGGGCGAGATATGGTAAACCAGATTTAAATTCTTGGCGAAGGCCTGGGGGGAAACCAGATCGAGGCATTCCTCCAAACAGTGCTGAATCTCGAAGGGGTGGCTCTCCAGTTGAAACTTGCCGGACTCGATTTTTGAAAAATCCAGAATATCGTTAATCAAACTCAAGAGGGTTTCCCCGGCGTTGCGAATGGTTTCCGTAAATTGGCGCTGTTGGTCGCCCAGGGCGGTGTCCAGCAGCAAACCGGTCATGCCGATGACGGCGTTAATAGGGGTGCGGATTTCGTGGCTCATGGTGGCGAGAAATTCTCCCTTCGCCTGACTGGCGCTCTCGGCGGCGCCCTGGGCCGCCAGCAATTCCCGGTTTTGGCGAGCCAATTGTTCCCGGCTGGCCCGCTCCTGGGCCAGTAACGTCGCCTGGGCGAGGGCGATCCCCACTTGAGCCGCCACCGATTTGACTAAATTAATCTCGTCCCCTTGCCAGTCCCGGCGGTCGTCGCATTGGTGAAGCGCCAATAGGCCGTTGGGCTTGCCCTGGTAGGCGGCGCGAATCACCAGCAGGGATTTGACCTCTAAACGCTCGTAGAAAGGCGACGCCGGCGCCAGAAGGGGGTCTTCCTCTAAATCGGACGCGGCCAGCGCCTGATCCGCCTCCAGGGCTTGAAGAATATGGGGATTTCCCGCCGCGGGGAGACGGGCGTTGAGGGTCGATCCCACTCCCGGCGCTAAGTATTCGGCCACGCAGGACAAACTGGGCTGAGTCTGCTCCCCGTAAAGATAGAGAACGCAACGACTTACCCCCAAGGCCTGTCCCAGTCGATCTACGGTGGTTTGGAAAATGGCCGCCGGTTCTAGGTTTTGACGAATATCTTCGGTAATCTCTTGCAGTAAAACGGCGCTTTTATATTGTTTCCATAAAGACACCTCCGCCAATTGCCGACGCCGGTCGTTGCGGTAGGCCTGCACAATATTGCCGCAGGTGGTCAAAACGGGTTGCAAATCCTCTAGCCAACGGCGCTCGTAGCCGCCGGGGCGATTCGCTAAAACTAAAACGCCGAGACGCTGGTAATCCCGTAGGAGAGGCAAGAGCAGAACCGCTCCAAATCCGGCCGCGGCGCCGTTGACCCGCAGGGGTTGCCCCCGCCCTAAACTCTGACGCAGGAGCGCGTTGATGGCGGCGCCGTCCCAGCCCTCGGGAAAAAAGGCGTCGGGAATTTCCGCCTCTTTGGGCGTCAGCGTTTTAATCGGTTTCCCTAACGCCTTGCCGTAGAGCGCCCCCAGCGCCGGTTGGGCGGATTCCTGTAGCTCCGCCTCGGCGATTAACCCCCAGGCGCTAGCGGTGAGGACTAACAAGTTATCCAGCAGTTCCTCGAATAAAATATCCGGCTGGGTGGCGGCGATAAATTGGGACTGGGCCCGACTGATCATTTGCAAAAGAGCGTGACTCCGTTGCAGAGCCGCTTCCCCCTGTTTGCGAGCGCTAATGTCCCGATAGAGCCAGAGGTGACCGGAATAGGTTTCCTCGACCCAAATCGGCGCGTAGTCCCGCTCTAAAATGCGGCCGTCCTCTAAGATTAACTCTTCGTTGATCACCGCCTGGCGGCGCCGGAGAATTTCCCCCACTCGGCTCAAAAAACCCTCGGGATCGACAAACAGAGCCTCGGCGCCCTGGGCCACTTCCTGACATCGTTCTCCAACAAGGCTCTCCGGCGGCAGGGGCAAGTTAAAAAGACGACAAAATTCCGGGTTGACCAAGACAATCTTCCCGGTTTCGTCCTCGACTAAAATTCCCGCCTGGAGATTTTCAATCAGAGTTTCTAGGCGGGCGACGGCGGTTTGGAGGGGATCTCGGGGGGTTGCTTCGGGAGGGCAAATCTCCATGAGCCAGAGCCGGGGTTAAGAATTTTAGTTTCATTCTAAGCAGGTTTAGGAGGATAAGCGGGACTTTCTCGGAGGGCAACGGGGTTCAGAACCCCCCTCAGGGGAAAAACCTTGGCGTCGGGGTTCACTATGGCCAGCCAGGCGGTTACTCTTAGAGGATTGGAATGTTATTTCCGCTCCAGTCTGCGCCCGATGAAGATTAAGATCTTTAGCTCTTAATCCTCTGGTTTACCGGGTGATGATCGGTTCTTTATTTCTACCTCCATAAACTGGCATTTAAATATTCATGTTTGGTAAAGTTTCTTTAGCGTCCCTTGGTTTAGTCCTAGGCAGTCTCCTCACCGTCGCGGGTTTTGCGGCCTACGCCCTGGACTACGCCACCCTCAACCTAGCGGGGTTTTTCTACGGTATTCCCCTTCTGTTGGGGGGCTTGGCGCTGAAGGCGGCGGAATTAAAGCCCATTCCCTACAGCGCCGCGACGACGCCGGAAATTTTGCGACTGCGGGAAGCCCAGGCGACCCCGACCCAAAACCAAATCCGCAAAGACGTGACCCGCTACCGCTACGGCCAGGAAGCCCACCTCGACGAAGCCCTCCAGCGCCTCGGTTTAAGCCCTACGGACGAAGAGCGTCCGGTTTTAACGGCCCTGCGAGAAACGGCGCTGGACGGCCAATACAGTTTGGTCTTAGAATTTGATTCCCCCTATATTTCCCTAGAGAAATGGCAAGAAAAACAGGAAAAGATCGCTAAGTTTTTTGGCCCCGGCATTGAGGTTGTTTTGACGCCCCAGGGGGAAAAACGCCTAGAGGTGGCGCTGGTCGCGGAGAAACAGTTAACAGTTACCAACGCTGGTTAAGCGTAGCCGAAACCAGCGTTAAAAGCGAGGGCTTCGGCTACGCTCAGCCCTCGGTCTTAAGAATAAAAAAACTAACTTATTTGCTATGATTCTGAGCGCCTTAATTTGGATTCCGATTCTGGGGGCCGGCGTCGCGGCGCTGTTGCCAAATCCCGAGCAGGGGCAGAGACCCCGCCAAGTGGCTTTAACGGTGGCCGCGGGGGTGTTAGCCTTAACGATTTTCCTCGGTCTGCGGTTAGATCCCGCCAATCCCCACTTCCAAGAAAGCGAATATTTAAGCTGGATTCCCGGCGTCGGTCTTCACTACGCCCTGGGGGTGGACGGTCTATCCTTTCCTCTGCTGGCGCTGAATGGACTGTTAACTTTCATCGCCATTTACAGCAGCGGTCAACAGACGGAGCGTCCCCGTTTTTACTACGCCCTGCTGTTGCTCCTCAGCGGCGGGGTGGCCGGCGCCTTTTTGGCGCAAGACCTCCTGCTCTTTTTCCTCTTCTACGAATTGGAAATTATTCCCCTCTATTTTTTAATCGCCATCTGGGGGGGCCAGCGCCGGGGCTACGCGGCCATGAAATTCCTGCTCTACACGGCGCTGTCGGGATTTTTAGTCCTGACCAGTTTCCTGGGTTGGGTTTGGCTCGCTCATGCGTCTAATTTTGACTACAATCCGGCGCTATCGAGTCGTTTACCGGCCCAGACTCAACTGCTGTTGCTGATTCCCCTCCTCCTAGGCTTGGCGATCAAAATTCCTATTTTCCCCTTCCACACCTGGCTCCCGGACGCCCACGTGGAAGCCTCCACGCCGGTTTCCGTCCTGCTGGCGGGGGTTCTGCTGAAATTGGGAACCTACGGATTATTGCGCTTTGGGGTGGGCCTGTATTTGGACGCCTGGGTCTTAGCGGCGCCGGCCCTCGCCACCCTCGGCGCCGTTAGCGCCCTCTACGGCGCCTCCTGCGCCATCGCCCAAAAGGATATGAAAAAAGTGGTGGCCTACTCCTCCATCGCCCACATGGGCTACATTCTGCTGGCGGTCGCGGCCAGCACTCGCCTGAGTATTGTCGCCGCCAGCGCCCAGATGGTGAGCCACGGTTTGATTTCCGCCCTGCTGTTCCTCCTGGTGGGGGTGGTCTATAAAAAAACCGGCAGTCGGGACGTCAACTACCTCCAGGGTCTCCTCGCGCCGGAGCGGGGTTTGCCCATCATCGGCAGTCTTATGATTCTCGGGGTCATGGCCAGCGCCGGGATTCCGGGCATGGTGGGCTTTATCGCCGAATTTTTGGTCTTTCGGGGCAGTTTTCCCATTTTTCCGGTTCAAACTCTTCTCTGTTTAGTGGGAAGCGGCCTAACGGCGGTTTACTTTCTCTTAATGGTCAATCGGGTCTTTTTCGGGCGTCTCACCCCGGCGCTGTCTCAACTGCCTCCGGTGCTCTGGCCCGAGCGTCTGCCGTCCCTGGCGCTGAGTTTACTGATTATCGTCCTGGGGCTTCAACCCGGCTGGTTGACCCACTGGAGCGAGGCCCAAACGGCGCTGTTGCTGACGGGGCAAGAAGATATCGCCCTTGTCTCCAGCCCTCGGACTTAATCTCCTGATTAAGAGGAGATTGAGTCCTCTTAAACCGCTAGGAATTCCTGGATGACATCCTGACTGAGATCGGCGGTAAAACCGTTGGCCACGATGCCTCCTTTCTGCATGGCGTAGTAGCGGTCGGCTTGGCGGACAAAGTGAAGGTGTTGCTCCACTAAAAGCACAGAAATACCTGTTTCTCGGATAATTCGTTTGACGACGGCCTCAATTTCCAGCACAATCGAGGGCTGAATCCCCTCGGTGGGTTCATCCAACAGTAATAACCGCGGTTGTCCCACTAGGGCCCGGGCGATGGCCAATTGTTGTTGTTGGCCGCCGCTGAGATCCCCTCCCCGCCGCGGGAGCATGGTTTTTAGTACAGGAAAGAGGTCAAAAATTTCCTCGGGAATGCGTTCATTGCCCCGACGCCCGCCGGGCCGAGCTTCAAAGCCCAGCAATAAATTTTCCTCCACTGTCAGTCGGGGAATAATTTCTCGACCTTGGGGAACATAACCAATACCCTTACGAACCCGTTGGTTGGTGGGTCGGTTCGTGACCGGGGCGCCTTGATAGTAAACATCGCCTCTTCTGGGGGAAAGCAGACCCATAACGGTTTTCATTAAGGTTGTTTTACCGACTCCGTTACGGCCAATCAAACAGACCATTTCCCCCGGTTGAACGCTGAGATCCACATTACGCAGGATGTGACTTTCGCCGTAATAGACATTCAGGTTACTGACCTGGAGCATGGCGGCCGTTGCCGGCTGGGGATTGATTTCAGGGGTGATCATCGGGGGCGGCTCCTAAATACACTTCAATGACCCTCGGGTCGTTTTGGACTTCATCCATCGAGCCTTCACACAAAACCGAGCCTTGGTGAAGAACCGTGACTTTGCGGGCGATCTGCCGCACGAATTCCATATCATGCTCGATCACAATGATGGAATGACTTTCAGCCAGGGCCATTAATAAGTTTCCCACATTTTCCGTTTCTTCATCGGTTAAACCGGCGACGGGTTCATCCACTAGCAGTAAATCCGGGGATTGAATCACTAACATGCCGATCTCTAGGCGTTGCTTTTCTCCATGAGAGAGGAAGAGGGCCCGCATCTCCGCCTTGGCCTCTAGCCCGATGGTTTCCAGTAAGTTGGCGACGTTGCGTTTTTCTTCTAGGGTCGGCCGGCCCCATAGGGTCGCAAAAACGCTTTTGCGCTGGTTGGCCACCAGATCCAGGTTTTCTCGGACGGTTAAATTCAGATAGACCCGGGGCGTTTGGAACTTACGACCAATGCCCAAGCGGGCAATTTTATACTCTGGCGTTTGACGGAGATTTTGACCCTGAAAGACGACACTGCCGAGGGTGGGTTGGACTTTGCCGGTAATCACGTCCAGAAAGGTGGTCTTCCCGGCGCCGTTGGGGCCGATAATCACCCGTAATTCCCCCGGGTCGAGGTCAAAGTTCAACTGATTAAGCGCCTTGAAACCATCAAAATCGACGGTGAGGTCATTAATTTCTAAAATCTTATTGCTCATGCTCTAATAGCTCCCGTTCTTGCTGAACCGCTGGGTCTTCTTCAATCAGTGGATAGGTGACAAGACGTTTGCGCCAACCGAGGGCCACGGGCAGTTGGGAGAGTCCGCCGAGGAGACCATTGGGTAAAACCGTGACCACGACCAAGAAAAGCGCGCCTTGGAAAAAGATCCAGACCGCGGGGAATTGTTCACTCAGAAAACTCTGGGCTAGGCGCACCAGTAAAGCGCCGATGATGGCGCCGACTAGCGTCGCCCGTCCTCCCACCGCCACCCAGATCACAATTTCGATGGAAAAGGCGACTTCCATGATGCTGGGGGTAATAATGCCCGTCTGGACTGTGTAGAGGGCGCCGGCAATCCCGGCGATGGAGCCGGAGATGGAGAAAATCAACACCTTGAACCAGGTGGGGTCATAGCCCGAAAACCGCACGCGGGTTTCATCGTCCCGAATGGCTACCAGCAAGCGCCCAAAGCGGCCTGTGGTTAACCAACGGCAGAGGAGATAGACCAGCGCCAGGGCCAAGACGGTAATGATATAAAAAGCCAGTTGCACTTTATTGTCGCTAACGAGCAGGCCAAAAATGGGTTGGGTGTCGGTTTTAAGCCCATTGGTGCCATTGATCAGTTTTTGCTGACCGTTGAAAAAGTTGTAGAACACCAGCAGGGCCGCCTGGGTCAGGATGGAAAAATAGACCCCTTTAATGCGGTTACGGAAAATTAAATAGCCCAATAAGCCCGCCACTACGCCCGGTATTAGGACTAACAAAATAAGGGTCGCGGGGAGAGAATGGAAAGGTTGCCAGATCAGAGGCAAACTTTTCACGCCGTAGAGGGTAAAGAACTCCGGCAGTTGGCCCTCCGGCAGTTGCAGGTTCAAAAACATGGCCAGAGCGTAACCTCCCAGGGCGAAGAAAATGCCATGGCCCAAACTTAATAAGCCTGTATAGCCCCAAATTAAATCCACCCCCACGGCGGCGATCGCCAGGGCCAAAAATCGTCCCAGGAGGCGCAGACGAAAGGCGGGCAATAGCAAGGGGAGGAGGACAACCAGCGCAATAATAGCGCCGAGAATCGCGCCTCCCTCAATCATCAATTTTCGGCGTTGCTCCCGTTGCAATCTATTCACCGGATTGTTTCTAACCTCCTCTGAAGTTTAAAGCGGCGGCAATCCGCCAGGGCATAAGTCTAAAGTTCCGCGGTCCGTCCTTTTTGGGGAAATAAACCCGCCGGCTTAATCTGCAAAAAGGTAATAATCAAAATAAAGACGATCACCTTGGCCATGCTGGTGGTGGCAAAGAAATTAAAGAACTCCACTAAATCTATCCCCGTAGCGGCTTGAAATTGGGGGACGAAACCGGCGCCGACCGTCTGAGTCGAGGCTAAGAAAACAGCCAAGCTACTGCTTCCCACAATCACCAGATAGTTAATCACCCCGATGGCTAAGGCGGCGACAATGGTGCCCAGCAGGTTCCCCACTCCCCCGACGACCACCACCATAAAGGTGTCCACAATATAGTTTTGCCCGGTATTGGGCCCCACGGAGCCGAGAAAACTAATGCCGCAACCGGCGATTCCCGCTAGTCCAGAACCGAGGGCGAAGGTTAGCGCGTCCACTTTTTCCGTCGGAATCCCCAAACAGGCGCTCATGCTACGGTTTTGCATAACGGAGCGAATGCGCAGACCCCAACTGGATTTATTGAGAAACCAATAAGTCCCCAACACACAGAGCGCGGTCAGAACGATGATGAACAGACGAATATAGGGCACTTGAAAGTCTCCCAGGGGTAAACCGCCCTTCAGCCACGCCGGCGCCGTGACGTCGACGTTACGGGCGCTGAACCAGGGGTTAATCAGCGCCGTTTGTCGACTTTGGTATATGAGTAGGCCAATTACCCCGGCGATGGCCAAAGAGAGGGGCAGTAAGACCGCGATGGCTTTGGTTTTCAATTGATTTCCATCCGGTCGGCGCCGCACCAACCACAGCCCGCCCCAAAAGAGGAGAGCAAAACTAACCAGAGCGATGGATAACAGCCCATTCACACTGCGGACAAATTGTTGCAGAATTAAGCTCACGCCCCAGGTGGCTAAGAGCGTTTCCAAAGGGCGGCCGTAGAGGTAACGAATAATGCCCCGCTCCAATCCCAGTCCGACTAGACCGGAAATCAGAAAAGCCAAGGGCAGAGCCACAAAAATATAGAGACTAAACCAGGGTTCCCCCAGGGGCTTAAAAACATTCTGCACCACAAAAGTGGTATAGGCTCCTAGCATAATGAGTTCCCCGTGGGCGAGGTTGATCACCCCCATCAGGCCAAAGACCACCGCCAGTCCCAAGGCGGCGATTAAGAGAACCGAACCAATACTAATGCCGTCAAAAATACTACTCAGTAGAAGAGACATCGCCAATCCCGGAATCAAAACTAAAAACCCGGAGAAATTAAGACTTACCCCGGGCGTGGAAGTTGAAGCGCCGATTAGGAAGCGCGGAACTTGCCGGGCGTATCGGGGGGTTTGATGTCGGTGCGAGTCCAATCGCAGGTATAACCCTTGGTTTCGGGGACGTATTGGTTCCAGGGAATAGGGGCAACCGGCTCTTTGGTGGACCAAACAATATCAAACAGCCCATCGTCTCTAACCTGACCAATACGGACAGTTTTAGAAATATGGTGGTTGGGATACATTTTAACGGGGCCTTCGGGGGCGTCAAAGGTTTGGCCAATGGCGGCGGCTCGCACTTTTTCTAGGTCATCCGCGGCGCCGGCTTGTTCGACAGCCTGTTTCCAGAGATAAACCATGATGTAGGCGGCTTCCATGGGGTCATTAGTTACCCGGTCTTGACCAAACTTAGCCCGGAAAGCTTCCACAAACTTGGTGTTAGCGGGAGTATCAACGGTTTGGAAATAGTTCCAGGCGGCGTACTGACCTTTCAGGTACTCTTTCCCAATCTGACGGACTTCCTCTTCCGCCACGCTCACGGACATAACCGGATACTTATCCGGGGTGAGACCCGCCGCTTGGATTTGTTTAAAGAAGGCAACGTTGCTATCCCCGTTGAGGCTGTTGAAGATGACGCCGCCGTTGGGTAGGGCCTGCTTAATTTTGGTGATAATCGGGGTGACTTCCGTATTGCCTAAGGGAAGATAGTCCTCGCCAACGGTCTTGCCGCCCTTGACCTTGAGTTGTTCTTTGATAATGGTGTTGGCCGTCCGGGGGAAAACGTAGTCAGACCCCACTAAGAAAAATTCTTTACCCTTATTTTCTAGAAGCCAATCCACCGCCGGTTCGATTTGTTGATTGGGGGCCGCGCCAGTGTAGAAGATATTTTTGGAACATTCCTGACCTTCGTACTGGACGGGATACCAGAGCATGTGGTTTTTCTCTTCAAAGACGGGTAAAACCGCTTTCCGACTGGCTGAAGTCCAACAGCCAAAGATAGTCGCGACCTTATCTTGATCGATTAGCTTCCGGGCTTTTTCCGCAAAGGTGGGCCAATCCGAAGCGCCGTCTTCCTTAATCGGCTCAATTTGTTTGCCAAGGACGCCCCCAGCGGCGTTAATTTCCTCAATGGCTAACATTTCCGCGTCGACTACCGTTGTTTCGCTGATAGCCATCGTGCCGCTAAGGGAGTGTAAAATACCGACCTTGATCGTCTCTCCTGCCCCGGAGACGGGGGAAGCTTCGGGAGTCGTTTCCGTGGGGGTATTGTTTTGACAGGCTTTGAGGAGGAGGCTAGCGCCGAGAGTCGCGCCTCCATACACCAAAAATTTTCTTCGTCCTAATCCTTGTGTCATAGACTTACTAAGTTGACCTCAATGGAGTAAACAGTAACGGTATTTTAGAGAGTAGATTCTACCCAGAAGGGATGAGCGACAGAGGCTTTATGGAAACGCAAGGTGTGTGGGATAAACTCCAGCCTCTTAGCGCGCTTAATCATAGGGCGATAACCGATCATTAAATGTTACGTCCGCTACAGAAGTTTCCTCGGCATTTACGCGTAAAATCTACATTTCGCAGGTTGTGATAAAAATCTTGAATATTTCAAAAGCCAGTCTAGATAAGGCTTTCAGGAATTAGGCTAGATATTGCTTGGACTGATTTTTTTCTTTGTTTGGGATGATTGGCGATATTTGGGCTTCTCT